>DWYZ01000178.1 GCA_019118425.1 Candidatus Blautia faecavium
CGTATCCAGGCTGCCTTAGAGCTGATAAAGAAAAGCGGATCCCTCAGTAAAAAGGACAAAAATATGCTGGAAGCAGTGCTCTATGTACTGGCAGCCAAATTTTTAGATTCCAGAGAGCTTAAAGAAGTGAAGGAGGTAATGAAGATGACACAGTTAGGTGCAATGTTAATAGAAGATGGCCGTTCCCAAGGGCTTACTGAGGGAAAAGCAGTCATGCTCATAGAAATCATACGGCATAAGCTGTCCAAAGGATTCTCGCCGGATTCCCTTGCTGAATTTTTGGATCTGGATCCTGTCTATGTAAGAAAAATCTCTGCCATGATCCTGGAAAAGCCTGATAAAACAGACCTGGAGATTGCCCAGGCTTTGACAAAGGTTAAATAATAGGACGTGTAAGCGCTCCCTGGCATTAATAAATAGGAGATGTAAGGCTATGAAAAAAGTAGAACACTATTTTTATCCGGCTGTATTTACTTACGAACCAGACCAAGAAATCGCAGTTACTTTTCCAGATTTAGATGTTGCTGCAAGCGGAGAAAACGAGGACGATGCACTTATTTCCGTTCGTGAACTGCTGGGACTTACTCTTTATGGCATGGAGGAAGATGGGGATTCAATCCCTACGTCGCTTTCCAAAATCCATACACAAGAAAATGAACAGGCTGTACTGGTCGATATGTATATGCCGTGTATCTCAGGTCTTTAAAATAGAGCAGAAAATATTTTCTTTTCCCCTATTGACCGCCCTAAAAGAACGCAGTAAGATAGGCATTAGAAGGGCAATATTATTTCACATGGAGGGGACGTACATTGAAAACCGGCAAATATGAGATAGACATGTGCAACGGGACCATAATGGATAAATTAATCTCATTTTCACTTCCATTAATGGCCTCCAGTATCCTGCAGCTGATGTTTAACGCTGTAGATATCATTGTAGTAGGAAGGTTCAGCGGAAGCCAGGCCCTTGCGGCAGTAGGATCCACTACAGCATTGATCAATATTTTTACCAATTTATTTATTGGCATTTCTCTTGGGGCAAACGTTCTTGCAGCCCGTTACTTTGCCGCAGGAAAAGATAAAGAAATGTCCGAGGCAGTACATACCGCCATTGCACTGGCATTGATCAGCGGCATTCTTATGGCATTTATAGGCTTGGGCGCTTCACGGTTCGCGCTGGAACTGATGGCTACTCCGGACAATGTTATTGATCTGTCTACAGTCTATATGCGCATCTATTTTATGGGCATGCCTTTTTTCATGCTCTATAATTATGGCGCTGCTGTTTTAAGAGCGGTAGGAGATACGAAAAGACCTCTTGTTTTTCTTATTGCAGCAGGTCTGACCAATGTAGTTCTTGACCTTTTGCTTGTAATTGTAATTCCTCTGAATGTGGCAGGAGTAGCCATTGGCACTGTCGCATCCCAGATGATCTCCAGCATCCTGGTACTGCGCTGCCTTTATAAATCGGACAGCAGTTATCAGCTGCGTTTTTCAAAGCTTAGGATAAAAAAACTTTATCTGATACGTATTTTTCAGGTAGGAATCCCAGCAGGAATCCAGAGTACAGTGATCAATTTCTCCAACGCACTCCTGCAGTCCTCAGTGAATTCCTTTGGCTCCACGGCTATGGCCGGCTATACAGCTGCTAATAATATCCTCGGCTTTTTATATGCGGCAGTCAATGCCGTCACGCAAGCCTGCATGAGCTTTACCAGCCAGAATTTCAGCGTAGGAAAAGCCAAACGTATGGACCGGGTGCTCCTGGACTGTATCTTTCTGTCCGTAGGAGTATCTGCAGTTCTGGGAATCGGCGCCTATGTATTTGGAAATCAGGTTCTGAAAATTTATACCACAGATGCAGATGTGATCCAATGCGGCCTGGAAATCCTTTCCATTACCACAGTACCGTATTTTCTCTGCGGTATCATGGATCTGATCCCGGGAGCCCTGCGAGGGACGGGACATTCGGCAGTCCCCATGGTCTTATCCATAATCGGTACTGTAGGCACCAGGATCCTTTGGATTTATCTGTTTTTCCCACAGAACCGAACCCTGCACTTCCTGTTCATCTCCTACCCGGGTTCCTGGATCGCCACAATCCTGATGCAGGCTGTCTGCTACTATTTTGTAAGAAAGAAATGTCTGCGGCAGATACAGCTATCATTAAAATAAAAACATATATAAAAAAGGTATCCATTATCTTAAGCTAAACTGTTGCTTTTCGATCATGGATACCTTTTATTATTAAGATAATAATTCTTTTTATAAACCTTTGCTGTACCGATTTTCACTATGCGCAAAGCAGATTGGTACTTTTTATCCTCTTACTTCCTCAAATTCTCTCTGAATCTCCTTAGATGGCTCCGGCGTAAGCAGCGAAACCACTACGATCACAACGCAGGAAATCAAGAACGCAGGAAGCAGTTCGTAGATATCCCAAAGACCGCCTAAAGGACGTACCAGCAGATTCCACACAAATACCATAACTCCTCCGCTGATCATTCCCGCAATAGCGCCTGCGCGGGTAATACGTTTCCAAAAAAGGCTGAACAGCATCAGCGGGCCAAAGGTAGCTCCGAATCCTGCCCACGCGAAGCTTACAATGGTAAAGATAACGCTGTTTTCGTCAAGAGCGATCACGATCGCCACTACGGCAATCAACAGCAAAGTAATTCTGGAAATATTTAATACTTCTTTGTCAGAAGCTTTTTTCCGAAACAAGCCCTGATAAATATTCTTCGCAAAGGCAGACGCCGCTATGAGCAGATAAGAATCCGATGAGCTGATCGTTGCCGCCAGGATACCTGCCATGATAAATCCGGCAAGAAGAGGCGGAAACAGATTCGTGGCCAAAAGTATAAATACGTTCTCCGCATCGGATGAAGTTGTTAATGCAGCCGGATAGAGAGTACGTCCTACCACGCCAATAAACACCGCGATCGTCAAAGAGATCACAACCCATACGGTAGCGATCCGGCGGGAGCGGGTCAGTTCCCCTTCACTGCGGATAGCCATAAATCGAAGGAGTACCTGGGGCATTCCAAAGTATCCAAGCCCCCATGCCAGATTAGACACCGCAGACAAAAGGCTGTACTGTCCCGCGGCTCCAAACTGCGGCTCTCCATTGACAATCTGCTGTGCTCCATCTGCCATCTGAGGTGTCGCGATACCGAAAAATTCAAAAAATCCCGGAATCGACTTTGCATTTTCCACAACAGCTCCCAGTCCCCCAGCAGCTGCAGTCCCCACAATAACCGTTACGATCAGTGCAATGATCATCACCACAGCCTGCATAAAGTCAGACGCACTTTCCGCCAAAAAGCCTCCAATGATCGTATAAACCAGCACAAATACCGCTCCCACGATCATCATTGGTATATAAGGCATATCAAAAAGTGTAGAAAACAATTTGCCGCAGGTTACCAGGCAGCTTGCTGCGTAAACAGTAAAGAAGATCAGGATAAATATAGCCGAAATGGTCATAATGACTTTCTTCTTTTCATGAAAACGATTAGAAAAATATTCCGGCAGTGTGATGGCGTTTCCTGCCTTTACACTGTATCTGCGCAGTCTCTTAGAAACGATCAGCCAGTTTATGTAAGTTCCCACAGCTAGCCCGATAGCTGTCCATGCTGCGTCCGCAATGCCGCACCAGTACGCAACACCCGGCAATCCCATAAGCAGCCATCCGGACATATCTGATGCCTCTGCGCTCATGGCCGTCACCCAGGGACCTAAACTTCTTCCGCCCAGGAAGTAAGCATCAGAGCTTGCGTTCGCTTTTCTGGCGAAGGCAATTCCTATTATGATCACCGCTGCCATATAGATGACCATGGCGATCAGTATCTGTAGTGTGTCTCCCATTTTGTTTTTTTCCTTTCCCTTTATTTGGCATAAAAATCAATGCCGTTTTTTCTGTGCCGCCGAAAGCACTTGAAAACCAGCTATTTTCAACGCCACAATATGGAACTAATTATAAACAAAATCTAAAGTTTTGGCAACAGATACTTGATTTTTCCTGTTTTCCGGGGAGAATTCATGAAAAAATTACTGAAATTCTTTTTTCAATGCCTCTTCCATGATCGCAAGCGGCGCTTCTTCGCCTGTCCAAAGAGTAAAGTTCAGCGCAGCCTGCCGTACCAGCATTCCCAGTCCATTTACGATTTTCGCGCCCTGCTTTGCCGCCTTTGTTAAAAATACCGTTTCCGCAGGATTAAAAACTACATCGCAGACACAGATATTTTCTGTTATAGATGAATAATCTATATCCGGCTTATCTTTTATATTGGGAGAAAATCCTGCTGACGTGGCGTTTATTAGTATTTCCGTGCCGCGTGGAATCTGTACCTGACTCTTCCACTCTAAATAACTGCCCGCGCATTTTGTCTTATGGCAAATAAGCTGAGCCAGTTCTTGTCCACGCTCTTTATTCCGGTTAATAATGACAATGTCACTTGCTCCATTTAAAGCACATTCTGCTGCAATGGCCCGGGCAGCTCCTCCAGCTCCAAGAATCGTAATTTTCTTTCCGGACAGCTCCGTCCCGGACGCTTTAAGGGCCGCGACAAATCCCTTTCCGTCCGTATTCTCCCCGTACAACCTGCCGTTTTTATTGATCACAGTATTTACCGCTCCAATGATTTTAGCCGCTTCGCTTAGTTCATCCAGATACGGAAGCACTTTTACCTTATGAGGCATAGTAAGATTTATTCCCTTCATCCCGAAAATCCGGACGCTTTTCATCGCATCCTCTAAGTCCTCCGGTAAAACTCTAATGGTGAGATAACGGTAATTCAGCCCTTTTGCGGAAAATGCCGCCTCTTCCACCACTCCAGTAGGATTGTCATCCACCGGATCTCCAAAAACTCCTGTCAGTTCTGCGCGGTAATTCTTCGCCATATATGTTCCACTCCTCTCTTGTAACTCAGCTTTTTATATGTACTTCTATTATAATATGAAAAAGAGAGTTTTAAAAGCAGTTCCAATTTTTCCTGATCTGGTCTAACTGGCGCATCATTTCTATGGTCTCTTCATGAGGCATTTCCTTACATTCTCCCTCTCCCCTTAAAGAAGCCAACGCACAAGCTGCCACCTCATATTCATATCCGGTAATCTGTGGAGGGATTTTATATTCTTTTACAAGGAAAGGCTCATGTCCTTCTTTATGTCTATATAATCGAATTCCTTCCGGATTATTGATATTCTGCACCTCAAGAATGCCTTGCTCTCCATATATCCACCCCGTCCGGTCTGTCATCGTATACATGGTAGCAAAAAGCGCGGCCATTTTCCCTTCTTCATAGGCCAGTATTACCTGGTCCTGTCCATCTACTCCATGTGCATCTTTAATATAGGAAGCAGATATTCCTTTGATCCTATTTCCTAAAACCATACTGGCAAAATTCAAAGGGTATACCATAAGATCCAGTAAAGCGCCGCCTCCAAGATCCTGCCGGATCATCCTTTCTTTTTTCGAAACAGGATAACCAAGATTTGCAGAAACCGTATGTACCTCTCCCAGTTCACCTTTCTTTATAATATCCTCGATGATCCTTCTCGAAGGCATATATCTGGTCCAAATGGCCTCTGCAAGCATTTTCTTTTTTTTCCGGGCAAGCTCTGTCATTTCCCGGGCCTGTGTTTCATTCATAGCAAACGCTTTTTCGCAAAGTACATGTTTTCCTGCCTTTAGAGCTTCCTTTGTCCATTTGCAGTGAAGCGAATGGGGCAGTGCGATATAGACCATTTGAATCTCCTGATCCGCCAATAATTCTTCATAAGAACCGTATGCTTTGCGAAAGCCGAAGGTATCCGCAAAAATTTCTGCGCGTTTCCTGTCCCTGGCCGCTACTGCTGTACATTCCACTTCCGGAAGAGGAAGCGGCTCGCCATTCTCTTTCCCCTCCTGCATCTGCTCCAATGTTTTTTTCATATTCTCCGGATTTTCCAGTTTATGTATGGTAAATGCCATTTTTCTGGCTATGCCGCCTGCTCCAAGAAAACCAATTTTCATTGTACACCTCTTTCTCTCTTAACCACCTATAAAGCAATGCTATATACAGAAATTTCTCCCTTTTGAATTTTTCCTTTTGTCTCTACAGATATTCGGTTTCCTTCAAGAACCGGATACACACGCAGGCTCATGCAGGAGGTCTTATTCACAAAAATTTCTACAACAGAACAGTCTATCAGAATATCAAACTCTACTTTATGCTCCTCGTTTTTTTCAAAAGCGCCAAAAAGAGGGCGTTTATCCACTTCCTTTAACAGGCTGCTGCTTTCCATCGGAGCATAATAAGTCCCTTCTCTTGGGTTAAATACAATTTCCGTATATTCCCGGCCAGTTTCGTCCATGAGGAGTTTAATGGAAAAAACATCGTCTGAGATTACCGTCCCTGTCAGTTCCGCCGTATAGCTCTTTGTATCGAAATACCTTTCTCCGCTAAAGTCATTTACGCTTACCGTTTCCTGATCTGTTCTGAGCTTTTCAAATTCAGGAAGACGCGAAAGCACCAACTCATTTTTTTCATTAACAGAAACCACACGGGGAATCGCCTGCACTCCAGCCCACTCGCCGTCGGTAAGCAGCCCTCGTCTGGGATCTTCTCTGAGCCATCCCCACATAAGCACTCTTCCATTCTCATCAAAGGAAATCTGGGAAGCAAAAAAGTCCCCGTAATCCACACTTCCTTCGTTCAGGACATGAAAGCCCATATCTTCGTCTAAAGTCCCTACAAACCATCTAAGTACCCGTACATCCCATATGGAATGCACAAATAAAACCTTATCTCCAAAGACAACCAGATTCGGGCATTCCATCACTTCTTTCCTGCAGGTATTTCTGAAAAATTCACGCACATAGGTCCACTTTCGAAAGTCTTCTGTTTTATACAAGTGTACCGCGCCGTATTCTTCATTTACAACCCCTGCCACCAGGGCGTATATTCCCTCTTTCCACCGGAATACAAAGGGATCTCTCCATTCTGTCAACTGGATTTCCGGCGAATCCGCCATATCTATCACTGGATTTTCTTTTATCTGTGTCCATGTGATCCCATCCTCCGTAGTCGCCGCCCACTGCTGAGAGCCGCTGTGCTGGCACCTTTTTCCTGCACCTACACTTGTATATAACAATTCAATCTTATCCTGGTTAATATAACTGCATCCGGAATAACAGTGGGTTTCCCCTCTGTCCAGAGCAGGGGCGAGGGCAATCGGCTGATGCTTCCAATGAAGCAGATCTTTACTTGTAGCATGTCCATAATGCAAATTGCCCCAATGCCAGTCTGTCGGATTATATTGATAAAATAAATGATGTTCTCCTTTAAAATATATGGTCGCGTTTGGATCATTCATCCAATTTTTTTCTGGTAAGAAATGATATTCCGGTCTGTGTTTCATATTCTACAATCCTTTCTTCTTTTAATTTCAAAAAATCTCTTAGCGCCTATCCTTTTACAGCGCCTGCTGTAATCCCTTCCACCAGGTTTTTCTGGAAAATACCGTAGAAAACAAGCTGGGGTATCAAAATTATTAATGTCCCAGCCACCAGTCCTCCATAGTCGATGCTGTACTGTCCCCGAAACATGGATACTCCCATAGAGATCGTCCGCATAGCCGGATCCTGTATTAAGGTGACTTCTAACGGAAATTCATTCCACACGTAAAGCAGATTAAATACAGCAACCGTAGTAAGAACAGGTTTTAATAATGGAAGCGTTACCTTTAAGCATAATCTAGGCAAGCTGCACCCGTCAATGATAGCCGCTTCCTCCAGATCCGACGGAAAGCCTTTCATGAATCCGGCAAACATTAAAATATTAAAAGAGATAGAAGAGGCAGCTAAGGGCAAAATAACAGAAATATAGCTTCCTACCAAATTTAATTCTATGTTGATCCGGTAAATAGGAAAAAGCAATATATAAATAGGAATCATCAGTCCTGATATCAAAAACAAATAAATGCCATTCTGCAGCTTCTTACTCTTATATTCCAGCCTGGTCAATGCAAAAGCTCCCATAAATGTCACGAAAAGACATAAGATTTCCGTAGCCGCCGCAATGATAAATGTGTTTTTATACATACTGAACAAAGGAAGGACGTCTAATGCTGTCCGGTAATTTTCTAAACTGAAAGTTTCCGGAAGAGCAAACGGCTCATTCATGATCTGAGTGTTTGTCTTAAACGAAAGGATCACCAGCCAAATAAAAGGTATCAGAATAATCACCGTTATGAAGACGGTAAGAACAGTTAAAAAGACATTTATACTCTTGTTTTTCCCTCTTTTCATTCGGCGTCACCTCCCACATTTTCTTTGGCAAAGTAAATATATACTGCCGCAAAAATCGCCGAAAGCAAAAATGCGACAGACGCGATACTCATTCCATATCCATATCTTGATGAGGTAAAAGTGGAATAATACATATACGTAACAAGTGTTTCTGATAAATGATTGGGCCCTCCATTCGTCAGCTGATAAACAATCTCATATATCTTAAAGCATCCCGTAATCACCAGCAGCATAACTATGACGATCGTCTGTCTGATCATTGGCAAAGTTATATAACGAAGCTGCTGGACGCCGCTTGCCCCGTCAATGCTGGACGCCTCATATAATTCTCTTGGCACCCCGCGAATACCCGCCAGGAAAATCGTCGCATTATACCCCAGTGTCTGCCAAAGAAAAATAACCGCGACACAGTATGGAGTCAATACCCTTCCGCCTATCCACTGGGGCTGCCAGGAACTTCCCGCAGCCCTTAACAGCGCGTTGATCAGACCGATCTGCGGATCTAAAATAAAAACCCATATCAGCCCTACAAGAATCGGACTAATAATATTAGGCGAAAAGCACAGCGCCTGCATCAGCTTACTTCCTCTTATTTTTCTGTTCAGCAGCAAAGATAGGCCAAAAGATCCCGGGACGATCAGCACCAGAGAAAGGGCCAAAATAATCCCCGTATTTTTCAATGCCGTATAAAACACATCATCTTGAAAAAGCCGCTGATAATTAGTGAAGCCAATCATGTTCGGCTTTCCAATCCCCGTAAAATCTGTAAAACTATAATAAAACGCCATTACCACGGGGATGACAATATACACCAAAAAGAGGAGTATAACCGGCGCCAGCATGATGACTTTAATTCTCTTATTACTGAACCATCGCATATTTTTTCCTTCTTTCATTGATTTCAAGACGTAAAAACAGACTGCGGCCATTTATTTTTCCTTCTTTTCCCAGGAACTTATTAAAATAAATGCCGCAGTCCTGCCTCTTAAAGCTGTCAGCTGATCATGCTCTGCTGCTCATCCATATATTCAAGAGCCTCCTCTGGCGTATAGACGCCATTCACAACTCCCATCATACTTTCACGATACTGATTGATCAATTGTCCGTCAATATACATATCCGGGCAGGCTGCCGGGCTCTCCCAGTCATCGTTTATCGCTTCCATGACTCTTGCAAATACCGGATAGGCTTCCGCATCGATCTCTCCTTCGTATTTGGTAATAGGAATACTCTGATTTTCTTCTGCTATGATCTGTGTTCCTTCTTCTCCATAATAAAATTTCAGGAAATCAATGATCACTGCATACAGCTCAGGATCTTCTTCTTTCACGCTGGCGGATACACAATATGGATGCGCGGGAGCCTTCATGGAAATCTCCTGTTCTCCCACTCCATCTGAGAAAATGGGGCCCCACCAATAATAAATATCTTCCGCCAGATCACTTTGATCGAATTTTTTCGTATCCCATACGCCAGAATTCAGCATTGCCGCGTTTCCTCCTAAAAATGCCTCAACAGACTGGTCGTAAGACATGGTAGAAACATTGCTTGGAAAAACGCCGTTGTCTCTCATATCCGCAAGCTTTTCGTAAAATTTAAGATAATCTTCATTGTTCCACGTATCTGTTCCTTCGATAATTCCGTCAATATGGTCGAAAAACCCAAACCGGCAATGCATATTTTCAAAAGCCCAGGCTGTATAAGTATCTTTTCCTCCTTGGGCCAGAGGAATAATTCCATTTTCATTAAAAACCTGCGCGCAGGCGATAAAATCCTCATATGTTTCCGGCAGCTCTAAGCCATATTCGTCAAATAAAGCTTTATTGATCCAAATACCATTCGACTGCATTTCGCATGGAATCCCATAAATTTTATCGTCAATTTTCAGGGAATCCAGCATCCCCGGCAGAAAGCTGTCGACAAAATCCTGGTCTGCCGTAAGGTCCTCTGTCAGATCCGCAAGATATCCGGCCTCGGCCATCTCTACCGCGCTTCCCTGCTCCATCCAGAATAATTCCGGAAGCGTATCATTTTGCGCCGCCATTTTTATATTGCGGATCTGTTCGTCCGATGAAGTCCCCTGAAGTTCTATCGTTACATTGGGATGCGCTTCCATATAAGCCTGAACCACCGCATATACCTGAGGCGCCTGCTCTTCTACATTTGCCACATGCTCCGCAAATACAAAGCTGTATTCCTTGCTTTCATCGATTGTGCTTTCCTCTGCCATCACTGCCGTTGATCCAGATACAACACCTGTCAATGCCAAACTTACAGCCAAACTCAAATTTATAATCTTTTTTGCCCTCATTGATCCACCTTCTCCTCTCACTCTATTTAATGATCTTCACTGAATCTCTGGCGATCAGCATAGGGTCTAAAACAATCCTGGCAGGTCCCACTTCCTCGCCTTTCTTTTCCGGAAAGAAAAGCTTATCTACCATATCTGCTATCATTTTAGCAAGGGTTTCATAGGAATGCGTTACCGTAGTGATCCCATAGGGTGCCGCCCATGGAAGATCGTCATAAATGATCAGACTGATATCTTCCGGGATAGCTAAATTCATTTCTTTCAGCGCCTGCAGTACATTTACGCTTGTATTTTCTCCGACAGACAATATAGCTGTAGGACTCAATTTCTTCACCTTTTGCTTGATCATTTCCTTATTGCATTCAGAGTAGCTTATTAAATAGAGAAACTCGTCATTAACTTCATAACCCGCTTCATCAAACGCGCGTTTATAACCAACTTCCCTTTTTATCAGGGCTGAATTCGTTTTACTGACCAGCATGATCTTTTTATGGCCGCTTTGTATCAGGTGCTTCACCGCCAGGTAAGTGCCTAATTGGTCATCGATAAGAAGGGTATCCAGCTGCGTATGTACCGTTCGAAACAACTGAAGCATTGGAAAATTTTTTTCCGCCAATGTTTGTACCATGTCATCGTCTCCATCTGGTGTAGGAACAAATATGATTCCGTCGCACTTATGAGAAAGCGCAAGATCAAAGTTTATTTTTTCCGCGGCAGCATTTTCATCATTAAAAAATACCATTAAGCGATATCCCGTATGTGCAAACTGCTTCGTAGCTTCTTCCAGCATCCTGCTGTAAAAAGGATTTACAATTTGATCCAAAAGAACAGCCAATGTCTTGGGTTCTTCTTTGCTGTTTCGGTTTTTTAATGATTTTGGTACATAGTTCAATTTTTTTGCAGCTTCATAGACCCGCAGCCTGATCTCAGGACTGGTATAATACGTGTTGCTGAATGCTTTATAAACAGTAGGTACAGAAACTCCGGCCAAAGCTGCCACTTCTTTAATACTTCCCATTTTAGTATTTCCTTTCCGTATTAAAATAATGGCTTGAAATAATTATTTCTTTTATGTTGTCATTATAGCTTTGCAAGGAAATAATGTCAATCAACTTTCAGCTATTTCCAGTATTTTCAGCGTTTTTACAGAATAATTTTGTTGGATTTTGTGGACAAGTTTCTGTTTTTGAAATAATTATTTCATAAATTATTTTTTCTATCCTTTCTCGGACCAAAAGCAAGAGCGGGACTTTCCCGCTTAATACGCCAAAAGTCCCGCTCTCTTTCAAAAAAATTATCAAACCATTCATGTAATCCTATCATTTAAAGTTCGTCTATTGCAGACGCAGACCTCACATCCCATAAAAATTCCGCACTGCTTCCGCCAGATATGTCCCTATCCCTTCTTCCTCATACTGTCTGTCAAAGGCCACTCTTGCCTGGGGGTAATTTTCGTAAGTTTCCGCTATGCCGGTCATGACCTGCCTTTCATTTTTCAACCGGAACGCCCGCTTGGTGGCAAGAGCATATTCACAGATCAGGGCTTTAACCTCCAGGGCCTGGACTGGCAGCCCTTCCCTCTTGCACAGCACCAGACGCTTTGTGACTGAATCTGTTTTTTTCTGATAATCCGATAGTTCCTCCTGGGCCATAGGATTTCTTGCGGAGTCAATAACAGCTTCTTTATCCCCGTATGCTTCCAGAAGGATCTGTCTAGTTTCCGGCTTATTATAAAGCTTCATAGCCTTTTCCACATAATTTTTATGAAAGGCCTCCATACTTCCGAAATCCCGTATGCTTGTCTCAAGAACATTTTCCGGCGCATTTTTTACAAAAATCCGGAACAGCTCTTCAATATCCTCCTTCTCAAACACTGTAAAATCCATTTCCTTCTCTCCTTTCAGAATGCCGTCCACATTTGACAGCAGACGTTCCAGATGCAGCTTTTTCTGAGCCAGCGCATATCTCTGTCCCATCAGGATCTTTTTTCTGTCCAGAGAGGGATTTTCCATGATTCGTTTTATCTCCTTTAAAGGCATATCAAATTCTTTGAAAAGCAAAATCTGCTGCAGCTTCTTTAACGCTTCCTCATCATAAAACCGATACCCCGCCTCATTGACAAAAGAAGGTTTTAAAAGGCCGATCTCATCGTAATAATGCAAAGCGCGCACACTGACTCCTGTAAGCTTTGAAACCTCATTTACCGTCTTCATATGAACTCTCCTGTCTTTTTCTGCCTGAAAGTACTTTCTGATCTTAGAATACACTATAACGCAGCGTGAGAGTCAATGTTTTTTTCCGCTGTTTCTCCGATGCCCTCATTTGCGGCATTAAAAATTCTCTTTATCCCACCACTACACGGATCGTATTAGATCGATCCCCGTAAACCTTTTCTCCGTTTACCAGCTTGTATGCCCTGGCTTTCGCTGTGTAAGTTCCAGGCTTTACATTTGTGAAGGTAATGGCGCAGTGTTTCTGGTTTTTCTTGATATAGGTCGTCCCACTTGCGGATGTCTTTTCCAGGCGGCAGTCGAAGCCGTCGCTCTCCTTAAAGAAGTTGGCGTTGTCCGCGAAAGTAAGCGTCACCCTCCGGCCGTTGGCTGAGGCTCTGTTAAGGACCATCGTCCCGGGCGTCACGTCAAGGTACAGGTGTTCCGTATCCGACCATTCGCTGTAGACCTTCTCCCCGTTTTCTGTCTTCCAGGAACGTACCTGGACATAAATGTCATTCGGAGCTTTCGCAAGGGTACAGGAAGGAGCAGAGGCGTTCTTTGTCCGGAGGACAGTCTCGCCATCACTGGCAAGGGTTTGGTATTCATACCCTTGTGCACCGTCCATCTCACGGAGGAGATCTACGGTAAAGTACAGCCAGTGGTTCCTGAGTTCCCCTTCTGCAGATACGATATAAGGCTTCTCCTGCTCCACGCTTCCCTCTGCCTCAAATGGGATACCGTGGGTCCGGCAGTAGTATTCCGCG
>DWYZ01000179.1 GCA_019118425.1 Candidatus Blautia faecavium
AAAGACCTGTTAGAAAAGTATGATCAAATCCTTTATATGGAAAATGGGAGCATAAAAGAGCAAGGGAATTTTAACCATCTTATCAATGCCTCTTCTTGTTTTGCAGAATATTTTTATCTAAAGAAATAATCTGGACTTGCCCTGGTCTGTAAAAAAACTTAAGGGAAGAAAATTGGAAAAGGAGAGGCTGCTTATAAACTGGATCTTTTTCTTCCAGCAGATGCGGATAATCCGCCTGCACACGGAAACGCAGCATTTTGGACTCGGGTAACCGGCGGATACAGGGACGTTTCGGCCTTGGCTGAGCTGCGGCAGCCGATGATTTCGGGGCAATCCCGAAGTCCACAGGTATTTTTTTCTCCGCTTCGTAGTTGATCTGCCCAAACAATCTTGCCATAGGAAAGCGTACAGAAGCATCCTGTCCGGCGTTTGACTTTCCAAGCAGCAGATTGATTTTCCGCCTTGCTCATTCATCAGAACAAGAGTATCCGCTGAAACATTCAGCACATCGCAGGCAATTGCAGCGTTTTCTTTATGCGGAATGTATATCCTTTCGGGTGTATTTCCAATAAGCAGCGACAATTCCCAACATTCCGAATATAAGACCGATTGTAATTAAAGTACCATCTAAACTCCTGCTGCTTACAATATCCGCTCCCTCACAATATCCGAAAGGCGTTATGTATTTCAGGAACTCCGCAACCTCAGCGATATTGGCAATCAGATTCATAAAATACATCATTGCCGCAATGCCAAGTCCCACGCCGGCGCTTCCTTTACGCAGAAACGCAGAGATACCAAAGCAAATGCCTGCCAATTCAATTTGAAGCAGATAGTAAGCAAGGTGCAGCAGATTCACCTCTTTCCAGGGAATCTCCTCACCGATCATGGCCATAGAACCAACAGAAATAGCATAAATAAATAGATTCAACACTGTTATTTGAATCAAAACAGCAATCAGCTTTTCCGTAATGATTCTTACACGGCTGACAGGATGGATCAAGAGAAACTCGGCAGTCCGCTCCTTCTCCTCTTTGCTGAGAACACCTACGGAACAAAGAGCAGCATAAAACGCACCGCCAAGTCCCAGCACATTTCCGCACTCAATGGCATAAAAGCCAACCAGTGTGCCGAAATCCAGACGGTCCATACCAAAGGCTGTCGTAAAAGCCCCCATAGAGGCGAATACATCACTGATCCCATCCATTTCTCCCTTCATTTCCGGGAACAAAAACACGCAAACTGCAAGCAGCATGGCGATAGCCACAGCCCAGATCAAAAATGAATTTTTTCCTTGCTTTAATTCGTGCTTTACCAGCGTCATACCCTATCACCGCCCCTTTCGTAATAATGCAGAAAGATTTCCTCCAGATCAGGCTCCGAAATATTGATGTCAGAAATGTTTCCCGCCGAAAGCTGCCGAAGCAGTTGATTCATATCGCCGCTGAACAGGAAACTACTGTTTCCGTCTACCGTAACCAGATCCCGAACCCCAGTCAAGGCCCTCAGGTCAACACTTCCCCGCAGCGACACTCGTTTGGTATTTGTTTTTGCCAAGGTGTCCACACTGTCGCAGGCGATCATTCTGCCTTCCCGAATAATGGCGGCACGGGAGCAATTGTGCTGCACTTCGGACAGAATATGGCTGGAAAGAAATACTGTCGTTCCCTTTTGATTTCGCTCCCGGATGATTTCAAAAAATTCATGCTGCATCAGCGGGTCAAGTCCGCCGGTGGGTTCATCCAATATCAAAAGTTCCGGACAATGCTGTAAAGCACAGACGATGGCGACTTTCTTTCGATTTCCAAAGGATAGTTCGTCCACCTTTCGGTTTCTATCCAACTGCAAACGTTCGCAGAGGGATTTACTTTCGGCTGCACAATCCTCTTTTCTCAGGTCGGCAGATAGCTTTAAGATGTCCTTTACCTTCATACCGGGATAAAAAATCGCTTCCGATGGAAGATATCCGACCTTCTGTAAGACAGCCACTCTATTCTTCATCATATCCATCCCGAAAATTTGAGCCCCGCCTTTTGTGGGGAATATCAATCCCAACAGTGCGCGAATGGTAGTGGATTTTCCAGCACCATTTGGCCCGATAAAGCCAAACACTTCGCCCTGCTCCACAGACAGGTTCAAATCCACAATACCTCTGGATTTTCCATAGTATTTGGTTAAATTCTCCGTTTTGATTGCTTCCATGATTCTTACTCCTTCCGTAATCCTTCATTCTCCTTTAATCTGTGAGATATAAAGGTTGGGCACCTCTAACCCGGCATAATCCTCGCTCAGTATGTAGGTTGCTCTTCTTAAAATTCGGACATATCCATATCTTACAAAGAGAACTCACCCCGAATCTTTTTCGAGTCGGCCACACCCTTGGAAAGCCAAACAACTGTCTCCACATCATCCGTAAATGGAAACATATCCACCGGCTGGGTCTTTCTCACCTGGAAGCCGTGTCCTGTGAGATACTCCAAATCTCGTTTTAAGGTAACAGGATTGCAGGAAATGTATACGATTTTTTCTGGTTTTTGACGGATTACGGAGGAGAGGAATTTTTTATCACTTCCTGCCCGGGGCGGGTCCATAAAGAGTACGTCCGCCTTTTGGCCGCTTTGCGCCATGGAAACCATAAATTCTCCTGCATCTCCCTGGCAAAACTCTGCGTTCTTTATATTGTTTTCTCTGGCATTCACCCTGGCATCCCGCACTGCATCTTTGTTTAATTCTATTCCAATCACCTTTCCGGCATATCTGGCCGCCACCAAGCCTATAGTTCCAATCCCGCAGTATGCGTCAATAACGGTTTCCTTTCCGGTAAGGCCGGCGAAATTCACAGCCGTCTGGTATAGTTTTTCCGTCTGCACAGGGTTTACCTGATAAAAAGATTTAGGAGAAATGCGGAAGGTGCAGCCGCATAATACATCTTTGATGTAGCCCGGTCCATACACGGGGATTTCTCGTTCTCCTAATACCATGCTGGTATGTCTGTCATTTACATTTATCACTACGGTAGTAATCTCTGGGTGCGCCTGCCTGAGGTATTTGACAAAATTATTTTTTGAGGGCAGGATGGGCGAGGCAAGGACTAAGACCACCATGATTTCTCCTGTCTGAAAGCCTCTGCGGATCAGCACATGGCGCAGCAGTCCATATCCCGTATCTTCGTCATAGATTTTTATTTTAAAAGATTTCGCTATATCTCTGATCGTACGGATGATCTCCTGGCTTTTTTCATCTTCAATGAAACACTTCTCCACTGCCACCACATGATGAGAATTGGCTTCATAAATGCCAGAGATCACATTTCCCTTTTTATCCCGGTCAAATACAGCATGTACTTTATTTCTGTAATAAAAAGGATCCTCCATTCCCATAATCGGCTGTACTTTTCCGAACTTGCCTAAAAGACCCTGCACATTTTTTTGTTTCTTTTTCAGCTGTTCTTTATAAGGTATGCCCTGATACTGGCATCCGCCGCATTTTTTTGCTTTCTCGCATTTTACTTCCGCCATTTTTATGACAGCTCCTTCCTCTATCTTTTTCTGCATTCCACGCTGATTTCTTTCTGTATCTGTCATCTGCTCCCAGATAAATTTCTTTTCCTTTTTTGGAAACTCCAGAAACGAACCGACTTTCCAAAAACTATAACACAATTTATTTTCCCGCACAAGAACCTGCCGAAATTGGGCGCAGATATATATTATTGGTAAATAAGCTTTACATACTACCTTATTGATTGTATAAGGTGAAAAACCAACATTAATTATCTACACCCCCGAGATTAAGGCGGTACGGATGGATGAGCTGATATATAGCCCTGTATCTGCCTCTTGTCTTTTCGTTGACACAGATGATTTTCTGTCCTATTATATTGTATAAAAACAACGAATTCTGTCACTATACCACTGATTTTTATAACAATCCTGCGAGGTTTCCTATGAATACAATTTCCGCAGCCAAAAATATCAGTCCGGAAAACATTGCTTTTAATGATCCGGATTACCCCATATATGTCCGCCGGGATCTGCTTTCTACTTATCCTCACTATGCAGCTCCCAGCCATTGGCACGATGAAGTAGAATTTATTACTGTGTTTTCCGGAAAAATGGATTATAACATTAATGGGGAAGTGTATTCCCTAAAAGAAGGAGAAGGAATTTTTGTAAACTCCAGACAGATGCATTTCGGATTTTCCCAGCAGACAGAGTGTGATTTTGTTTGTGTGATCCTGCATCCTATGCTTCTTTGCTCTTCTGCAGTCATGAATAAGGGGTATATTTCACCGCTTATAGAAAACCAGGCACTTCCCTGTCTAAAATTTTCCAGAAAGGAGTCTTGGCATTTACAGGTTATAGAGCAATTGAAATATATTTACCAGATAAAAGACACTCCCGCTGCGCCATTAAAAATTCAGGCCGCTTTTGGTTTTGTTTGGGCGCTTCTTTTTGAACATATGCCGGCTTCCTATCGTCCTAAAAGGAACTCTGATGAAAATCTTTCTATAGTAAAAAAGATGGTCTATTTCATCCAACTTAATTACATGGAAAAAATTTCTCTTGGAGATATCGCCAGGGCGGGAACCGTGGGGGAAAGCAAATGCTGCCGCCTTTTTCGGGATTATCTGGGGCAGACTCCTAACGCATATCTTACGGCGTATCGCCTGAATAAGAGCAGGGAGTCTCTTGGCAGTACGGATATGAGTATTGCGGAGATTGCGGTGGAGGTTGGTTTTTGCGGGGCCAGCTATTATGCGGAGACGTTTCG
>DWYZ01000180.1 GCA_019118425.1 Candidatus Blautia faecavium
CCCGGCTCTCTGCTCACCAGACTTGCAGGCCCTCTTTCCACATTAGCAGACAATACCACTGTCTCTCCAAACTCTTGGGGAACTTCTTCTCTGGCTTGCGTTTTTCTCTCCTGGTCTTTTATAAGATTTTCTATTTCTTCCAGTTCTGTTTTCCTGAGAGAATCTGCTGAGGAATGATTCATTTTTTCTGACATGGTCTCTTTCTGAGGTATGTTTTTCTTTTTTCTTTTTGTATACGCGAAATAGATAAGTGTTCCCAAGCCCAGCAAAACCAGGAATATTCCCGCCATAGCCTCCACTGTAAGCCATGGCAGGTACCCAAACGCTTTTAAAAAGACCATTCCCAAGATCAGCGCGGCAGCAGCGGCGCAGCCTGCCGCTTTTTTTATTCCCTGATGCTTTTCCTCTTTGTCACTGCTTACAGTCTCCTTAAGATCAGCCTTCCACGGATTTGCTTCTTCCATTTTGGGAAGTTCCTCTTTTTCCCAAAATATCTCCGGAATATTTTCCTCCTCCTGCGCCTTTTCTTCTTTTTTTATGATTCTGCTGTTTTCGTTACTCTCCCCTCTTACCCGGTAAAGTTCCTCCTTAATATTTTCTAAATGAAAGCTTTCTTCCAAAGCTCTCCGGTAAACTCCATATCCCAGCATCACTGCCTTTGCATCCTCATGATTGAGCTTAGGGAGCACATATTCCGTAAGAATCTGAAATTGTTCCCGTACTTCATGCTCATATCCGGGAAGATAACAAAAGTACAATTCCTTTTTCTCTATATCCACATACATGTGTTCAGGGGATATCACGAGATTCTCCGGATTCAGCAAAAACTCCGCCATTTCTTCCATTACCTGGACAAAACCGCCGAAAATAAGCTGCAGGTCTTCTATATTTAATTTCTTATTTTCGAACAAGGAAGATACTGGCTGGCGGGAGGTGATCTCATAAGAAAATATGGTTTTTCCGTCCACTCCCTGCAGCCTGCATTTTAAAAGCTTTGGGATTACATTTCCCGCAAGCATCCGTATCTGATAGGAGGACGTATCCACCTGCCCGATTCCTTGAAGAACCATATAGCTGTGGTTCATATCCCTTTTATATTCTGTTCGCATCTCATCCTTCTCCTATTCCTTTTATTACCTCTCCTGCTGCTTTTACTTTCCGGATCCACTGGGCAGGTCTTATTATCTTGGCATTTCCTTCTGTTTTTAAATGCCATTTCAGGCCGCCGTAACCAACTATCGTATCCAGCTCATAGGAAACCTGCACACGGTCGTCAGCCTCTACATTCGCGGTTAAGTTTTCCGCCCCGAAAAATCCCACGTTTCCCAGCTCCTCACATCTTGCCTTTGCAGTTTCATAAACCTTCCCCTCTTCCTTGACGCCTTCCATACTCCCAACAAGAGCAGCCTCATATGCCGCCGCTGTAAGCCAGGCCCGGTTATGGACAAAAAAGCACAGATCCAAAGTCCCCATCAGCACTAATAGGATCAAGCTCATAACACAGGCGGTTTCCACGGTCATACTGCCCTTTTTTATTTTTTTCATCTTCATAAACATAACCCTCCCAAATATCCTAAAAGCAGAAAAGGAATAAAGGGAAACTCTGTTTTTCTGTTTTTTCTGAATACAGTCAAAAGGATCGCCGCCCATACTGCCGCCAAAAACAGGCCGATGCATAAAACCGCCATATATCTTTCCGGCTCCAGTACGATTCCAAGAGCCGCTGTGATCCATACATCTCCCAGTCCCAGTGCGCCGTCTGTAACTACACTCAGCATAAAAAGTCCGATTCCTATTCCTACAGGCAGAAACAGCCATACGCTTACCCGTCCTTCCCATATGATATTTCCCAGCGCGATAACTGTAAAAATCCCCACAGCCCATATAGAAATCTGGCGGTATCTGATATCCTTCCAGCTGTTCCATACCAGAAACAATACTGTACATACTTTTATAAGCATACTCCTCCTTTTAGCCGCACCTGCTGCACGCGTGCATTTTCCCGCTTACATGGGATTGTTTCTCCATCCTTACCGTACGCTTCAGCCCGCTGCAGGATTCCAATGTATGATAGCGGTTCCCTGTTTCTGTTATATAAACCATTCCTCCTTGCTCCTGGCCTTTTCCACAGGTTTCACAAGGAGAATATTTCTCTCCGTAATGATTTCTAAGTCCTTCCGCCGCATTTTTCGATACATGGCTGATAGAAAGATCCAGATAACTGCATCCGATATCCTTATGGTACACACTCCCGTTTTCTGTTACGTATACCATAGGCTCCTTTTCCTTCTCCTCGCTTCCTGCCTGGCCTTCCTCATTGGCATATTCTTTTCCGGTCCAGGCATGTACCTTAACTGTGTTAAACATCCGCACATCCGGCAGCGGAACCAAACCGCCGATCGGCTCATAGGTATAAAAATCCGGCAGGGTGATATTGTCCGGCCCGCTCCCATCAAGAACATACGCATACATTCCTGCTTCCTTTGTCTTTTCGCACAATTTCGTCAAATGCTCTGTCTGAAGCTTATAGATATCCATAAAGGAAATCATCGTCACCATTCCCAAAAAGAATATGGGCAGCACCAAAGCGGTTTCCACAGCAATACTGGCTTTTTTTAAAGAGGTGCGAAGAGACGTTTTCCCAGCGTGAATGCTTATCCTTTTGTATGTCGGGGGGATCAAAAGGAGGTGATACCTTGTCAGAGAGCGTATCCTTTCTATTCTTATTCTGTTTCCGAAAACGAACTGTTCTTTTTGGTTCCATTTCTTCTTTGCCTTATTGTCCACACACTGGGAAAACATCTCTTCACACCTCTTTTCACGGTTAAATATAGCTGTATTGTTTTGTAACGGTAAAGGTTTTCCGGCTGTTTGCCTTTACGTCAATGGAAGCTTCTATAGAAGCAATACAGGAATCCAGGCAAAAACTGCTTCTCCCCGGCAGACTCCGCACAGAAAGTTCTACCATATCCATTCCTCCTGAAAGCTTTTCATTTTTTCCTTTTGCTAAAAGGAAGACCTGCAGGTAATCCTCATAGTCCATACCAGTTTCCGTCCCTCTCCTCTGGGTATCCAAGCCCTGCAAAAGCTCCGGAAGATTTTCCAAGCTGAGCTGCCAGTCTTCGATAGATTTTATAAGAGGTACCTTTCCTCCATCGAACAATTCCCTTACATCTAAAATACTCTCCGCAAAAGCCCAGCACAGAAGCAGCGCGCCTTCTATGATGACCGCGGCAGGCGGGATAAGGAAAGATGAGGCGATCGCAAGAGCCAGCGCCTCTACCTGCGCTCTTTTTCCTGAGTCGGCAAGCAAATGTGCAAAATTTACGCCTTCACGGACTAAAAGGAGTTTTGTTGCTACAGATTTCAGATTATCCAGATCGTTATCCTTTCTTCCAAGGATATATTCAATCTGATACTCCAGCCCGCCGGAAGCGGGGTTAAGATAATTTCCCAATTTATCCATCAGATACTGCTGAAACAATACTTGGGAGGCATAAGAGGTATCCTGTTCTAAAACACCGAACAGGGGCATCCCTTCCTGCAGCTTTCTCCCGGAAACCAAAGTATTCTTTGAAACACTTTTATCAGAGATTCCCTTTCCCGGCGGGATTACCAGTTCCAAAATCCCCATTTTCATGATTCTTTTAATTACAGTAATGGGATTTTTTACCTTGGGTGCTTCCACCGCAGGAGTTTCCGGCTGACTGATCACTTCACCCTCCTGGCCGGAATTTTCCTTAGCCGCTTCCAAGGCCTCCTGGCTGTTTTTCGCCGCCTGATTCATTTCTCTTTCATAAGAGCCTATGGCGTCTCCTGACTGCGCCTGCTCTCCTGTCTTTTCTGCTTCCTTTGTCTTATTTTCCCTGTCTTTCATCTCATTTAAAAGGAGCTGTATCCCCTGGCTTCCAAGGGTATCCTTCATATATTGTACGACCTGGCAGTAAAACACTGTGCCATCCTCATCCGTTGCCAGACGGTAGCCGGTAAATCCGCCGTCCTTTAACGCGATCCTCTGGCTGTTCTGCTTCAGAACCGGTTTTATGTAAGACTCCATATTATCGTAAATTTCCGCCATATTCAGGGAACCGCCCCCGCAGGAACCATCCAGAAAAAACAGATCGTAATCCTTTAAAAGAGTTTTGTCATATTGACCGAATAAAGAATATAAGCCGATATCCAGGCTGCTCAGGATCTGCGTTCTTGCCGCCGCCATTCGAACGGATTCTATACTTGTACAGACAAGAGACAACATCAGACTTAAGATCAACGTAAAAAAAACTGTTATGCTTCCTTTTCTTGCCATGGGGTACACCTCCTCCTCTGTTATTTTTCGGGTTTTCTGTTTTTCTTAAATGGAATTACTCTGTTTTGTGATTTTTGAAAGAAGATCTTTTACCAGACCGGTAAGCTGGTCCTTAAAAATAATGACCAGGCCGATAAGAACCACCAAAAGTTTGGCCCCAAGTCTGGAAACCCGCATAAACACTGGGCTAAGCCACAAGGTCACTCCGACTTACTCGTCTCTTTTTTATGCCTAAAATGTTGTGTATATCGTGCTTTGCGTTTGTCTCAAATTTCTCTATCGAAAGCAAAACAGCCGATATTTTTCAACCGACTGTCTGCGAATGTTCCTATTTATTTTTTCAATTCACTAATCTGTTTCTGCAATTCCTTAACTTGCTCCTTCAGATTTTCGTTTTCAACTTGTAACTGAGTGTTTATTTGTTTTAATTTCATAATACTTATTTTCATGTTTTTATTAGTTTCCTGCATAGCTAAGTCAAATATAACTTTTTTGGGATTGTAGCATTCTCCTTGCTGCAATAATGCATTATCTAAAGTCATTCTTACTTCCTTATTTCCATAAAAGAAACTTTTTGCAAATCCAGTTTTTCTAGATAACGCAGTAACTGATATGCGCTCTTTCTGTTCCAACATTTTATGAATCGCCTGCTTAGCAATCTCTACCTTCCTCATACTTTTTTCTTGACTTATCGCAACAATTTTATCGTAGTTCATATGCTCACCTTACAATTTTTTCAAAAATGAAACTTCTTTACGTCTTACTTGTTTTTCTAGCTTTTCTATTTTTTCTCGTAGTTTTTGATTTTCTTGGGCATAATCCTGTATCTGTGCCATAAGATCTTCGTTAGCTATCTTTTCCTTTAACACTTCCTTTCTCAGATTTATTACTGCTGTTCCATTTTTCTGTTCGTCTATAACCTTATCGTGAAACCATATGGCTGTTTTTTGCTTACGAATTGCAGCATCTAATTGTAAACGTACTGTATGATTTTTATAGAAAAATCCTCTTGAAAGGCCAGTTCTTCTTACCAATTCCGCAACCGTGATTTTTTCACTTTTTTCCAGCATATCTGAAATTGTTTTCTGTGCCAGATTTATTTTCCCTCGACTCAATTCTTTTGTTATTTCTACCATCTTGTCATATTTCATGATCATCCCATCTTTCATTACAGCTATCATCACTCATAGAATTTCTTTAATTCTTCTTTCAGACGATTATTTTCTGCAATCAGCTCCTTCTGATATAACTCCATTTTTTCGAGTTTCATTTCAAGCCGTGTAATAGTAATATTTAAGTCTATGATTTTATCCTCAGCTTCTATTGACTTAATCATATCTATTCCATTGCAGGGTCTATACTGCTTTCTTTTTGCCTCGCACCAGGCATTCCTTACTTCTTCATTCCGGTAAAAGAAACTATTTGAAAATCCAGTAGCCCTTGCAATGGCCCGGACCGTTATCGGTTCTTCATTCTCCAGCATTATTTGTAATTGTTTTTTGACTACCTGCACTTTCTTTTTATTTTTCTCTCTATTTATTGCAACCATTTTATCATATTTCAAAATCATCCCATCCTTCCAGAATCTCTAATAAAATCTTATCCATTTCTATTCTGACATTCCTGGTTTCATCCGCCATCATTTTGTTTCCAATCCTGCGGTAATATGGTACTGACTGTGTAGTCTTATGTCCCAGCAGTTTTGCTATCAGCCAATCATCCACATGCATTTCTGTCAGCTTTTTCCCATAGCAGTGCCGGAATATGTGGGTTCCAAATTTCAGCAGTTCTCCATTATCGTCCCGTATATCTTCCTGCCGGATCATGGTCATAATCTGGTTCTGGATCATCCCATACTGATGCGAAGCATTGAGAGCGGCACATCTTTCCGGGAAAAGCATCCGGTATTCAGACAGGCGACAAATAGAGCGAGGAAACG
>DWYZ01000002.1 GCA_019118425.1 Candidatus Blautia faecavium
TTTTTCACTTCCACATCCCCGCCGTGGGAAAGAGCTGCCTGCTTGGCAATGGACAGGCCAATGCCAAAACTCCTCTGCTCCCGGGTGCGTGCGGTATTGATCTTATAAAACACGTTCCATATTTTCTCCAATTCCTCCTCAGGAATAGGATTTCCCTCGTTAAACACAGAAAAATGCACCCATTTCTCGTCCTCCCATGCCCGGACACGGATCAGCCCGTTTTTCTTTCCATAGCGGACTGCATTTTTTACAAAATTGTAAATTCCACGCCGGAGCATTTCATAGTCTCCGGTAATTTCTCCTAAAATCTTGTTTTCCTCTTCATAGGTTCCTTCCCAATCCGGATAATCGCTGTTTAAAAATCTGCGTATCCCGTTTAAAAGCTTCTGGGTTGGGAACCGTTCCTGATTCAGAATACTTTCGCCATATTCGTGGAAGGATACTTCCAGCATCTGCTGAATGATGGAATCCATCCGCTCACACTCGTCCGCTATGACCGCACAGTATTTTTCCAGTTTTTCCGGCTGTTCCTGGGAGATATAGGGCATGTTCTCCGCGTATCCCATAATGACGGCAGTAGGCGTTTTAAGTTCGTGGGCCATATTTCTTACCAGCTCGTTGCGCAGTTCCACATCCTTTTGCAGCCCTTCCATTGCCTTTTTCAGCTTGTCAGACATCACATTTACCGACTCTGCCAATGCTCCCAGCTCATCCTTGCTGGTCACAGGCACCATCTCCTCAAAATCCAGTCTGGCTATCTGCTCCGTTACTTTATTAATTTCCCGAATGGGTTTTGCCATTCGTCCAGACAGATAAATGATCACAGGAATTCCGCAGAGCAAGGTAATACAGGCAGCGATCACAAAGCAGACTTCCATAACCCGCATACTGCTGTTCAGTCCGGTAACGGATTTACGGATGATCACATATCCCCTTCCAGGAACCTTATTCATCTGCACAAAAGACGCCTTATTATTCTCATCGAAATTACTGAAAAAACTGCTTCCTTTTTCTTCCAGCTCATCCTTATTCTGTTCCACAGTTTCCAAGGTTTTCTGTCCCAAATGTCCCCTGGACGCTTCCCAGACCCTTGTGGACATAAGGATATTCATATCCTCATCTACCACTGTAATGTAAGCGTTTCCCTCAAATGCAATGGCATCAATGTCTCCCCTGGATATGTCCCAGTCATTGTCATTGAGCTCCTGGATCGTCTTTTTTGCCAGCCCCTCCATACGGCTGCGGTTCCACTGGGACACCAGGCTTTCCTTTAAAACTCTGGAGATTCCGATCATCAGCAGCAAAAAACAGATGATCAGGACAAATCCGAAAAAGATATATTTTTTCCTCAAAGAATTCATCATGGTTTATCCTCCGGCTGGAACGCATAGCCAATCCCACGCACGGTACGGATGTAATTGCCGCACTCCCCCAAATCTGTGCGCAGCATCTTGATATGGGTATCGATGGTGCGGATATCTCCTTCATAGTCAAATCCCCAGATACGTTCTAATATCTGATCTCTGGTAAGAACAATATTCCGGTTTTCCATCATGTAAAGAAGGAGCTGGTATTCTTTATTTGTTAAAACTGCCTCTTTTCCAGCCACAAGAACACGGCAGCCTTTTAAATCCACTTCCAGTTCTCCTGCTTTTCTCCAGTCTCCACCCTTCTGAGATGATATTTTGTAAGTGAGAGCTGCCCGTACTCTTGCCAGCAGTACCTTGGCATGAAACGGCTTGGACACATAATCGCAGGCACCCAGGGCGAATCCCTCCAGCTCGCTTTTCGTATCGCTTAAAGCCGTCAGCATGATCACGGGAATCTGGGAAGTTTTTCGGATTTCCTGAAGTACCGTCATCCCGTTCTTTCCGGGCATCATAATATCCAGGATTACCAAAGACAGATCCTTTGTCTGGCGAAAACATTCCAGTGCCTGAATCCCATCCTTTGCCTCTATTACTTCATATTCTTCTTTTTCCAAAATGTCCTTCAATAGATCCCGAAGCAGATAATCATCATCTGCAACTAATATTTTTTCTCCCACAATGCACCTCTCTTTTCTCCAATTTAACTTTTACTGCAGCAAAACCGGAACACCTGGAAAGGTGTTGCCTATTCGTTTAGTATACATTATTTTTTCCTATGAAACAATTATGTAATAATAAAGAGCAGGATATTCCTGCCCTTTTCTCACTCTTGTACGTGATAGACCGGTATGTAATTTGTTCCGTCTGTTTCCACGATCTGTTCCAGCTCTTCTGGCTTAGCAGGGAATTCCTCCTGGTTTTGTGCGAAAAAACGCACGCAGGTACCGCAGGAAGAACTTAAGCTCCTTGGGACAGGCATGATCACTGCTTTTAATCCTTTCCTGTCACAGGCTTTTTTAAACTGGATGGCCCCGAAATGGGAATAAAAAGTAGCTATAAATTCTTTCATTTTTTCATATGAAGGACGAAATCTTCCCCCTTCTCCTCCACTGTCACCTGGTATCCCTGGTGTTTGGCGAACCGGCTTACGTTTTCTTTCGCTGTGGGATTATCCACCAGGACCTCGTACTGTGCTTCTTTACTGGCAAAGGCATTTTTTGTCAAAATTACCGGTTCCGGGCAGGACAGCCCTCTTGCATCGATTACCTTCATTTATGCTTCTCCTTTTCTTGACGAATTTATAACAGCAATCGCCGTAACCACAACGATCCCTATAACCACCGCGATCTTTCCATTTGCCGTAGGTCCTTCTCCTGAGGAAGCCAGGCCGAAGTTATGGGCAATGGCAGCACCTACCATTAAACCGAATACGGTAATGGCAGAATCGGTATTTCCTTCTCCTGCAAGAACAAGCTGACGCAAAGGACAGCCGCCTAACAATACGCAGCCAAAACCAGCAAGCGCCATGCCAAGTCCGTTCCATAGACCATCCGTATGGGCCACAGGCTGTCCAGCAAATCCAAGATTAAAGTAGGAAGTGCCTGTTACCGCACCTAAAATAAGATTTCCGATAAAAGCGCTGATTAAAATTGCAGCAAAGCCTAACAGCAGCTTCCACTCGTTAAACAATACCACGTCACGGATACCGCCAACCATACACAGACGGGTTTTCTGTGCAAGAGCGCCTACTGCCAGTCCGGCAGCCAAAGAAATCCACACTGCTGCATGAAGCGCCCCCGGTCCTGCACCTTCCTCTGAAAAGTGAATAAAGGACGGCGCTGCCACAAGTAGGATCAAAAGTACGATTTCCACTGCTGGGAATAAAAATCCCTCTGTATGCTGCATCTTATAAGAACGCTTGAGCGTATATCCTCTTTTTAAGAAAAATACACCTGCAAGAATCCCCAGCACAAAACCAACAAGACCAAAGAACGCATTTAAATCTCCTCCAGCCAGACGCAGGATCATACGGAACGGACAGCCTAAAAACATCAGGCAGCCGATCATCACAAAGATTCCCAAAATAAATCTGGTAACAGGCGCAGACCCGCCTCTTGGCTTAAACTCTTTATTGATTAAAGATAAAATACAGGCGCCCAGCACCAGTCCGATGATCTCCGGGCGGATATACTGTACCGCCGCTGCGGAATGAAGACCTAATGCCCCGGAAGCATCCCTTAAAAAACAGGCAATACAAAATCCCATATTCGCAGGATTTCCGAAGAACACCAGTCCTACTGCAAGAATACCGATTATGACCCCGGCGGCCGCAATCGTTGTTTTTTCGTTTTTCATTTGTCAATCCCCTCTCTTTTTGATTCTATGGTTACTATACCACTGGTTTTTCTTTTCTTCCAATTGATAATAAAAAATTTTTAATATTATTTATAGAAATAATCAATAAATTGTGCTATAGTGGTGGCACGATGAAAAAGAAGAGGTATCCTTATGAAAAAAATATATTTAGACCAGGCAAGCACTTCCTATCCCAAGGCGCCCACTGTGGCAGAAGCCGTTTATACCTACCTTTCACAGTCAGCGGTAAATGTAAACCGCGGAAGCTACGACTGCGCGTATTCCATAGAAGAAAAGGTCTTTGAAACCCGGGAGCAGCTCTGCCGTCTCTTTCATTTTCCCAAAATCCAGAATGTGATCTTTACTTCCAATGTGACCATGAGCCTGAACTTTCTCCTAAAAGGACTGCTCCGTCCAGGAGACCACGTACTGGTATCCTCCATGGAACACAATGCTGTCATGCGTCCGCTCACCCAGCTTAAAGATCTTGGCGTTTCCTTTACCAGGATTCCCTGTGACTGTGAGGGAAACCTTCTTTTATCAAAAGCAGCGGACCTCATCCGTCCCGAAACAAAGGCACTTGTCTGTCTTCACGCCTCCAATGTATGCGGTACTCTTATGCCAGTGGAGAAACTGGGGGCTTTCTGTAAAAAACATGGACTTGTTTTTCTTTTAGACGCGGCCCAGACTGCAGGCGTATTTCCTTTGGACATGGAAGCCATGCAGATCGATGCCTTAGCCTTTACCGGACACAAAGGTCTGCGGGGCCCCCAGGGAATCGGAGGCTTTTTAATCCGCGATGAACTGGTTCCAAAGCTTACTCCCTTGATCAGCGGAGGTACCGGAAGTATTTCCCATACAGAGGAAATCCCTGAATTTATGCCAGACCGCTTTGAAGCAGGTACGCCGAACCTCCCCGGTATCTTGGGACTTCATGCCGCGCTTTCCTATCTGGAAGGACACTCCATGGAAGAAATGCGAAACCATGAGCTTGCTCTTACCCGGTATTTTTTGGATGGCCTGCATTCTGTTGATCCTGACGGGGAGTACATACGCATCATAGGAAAAAAGGATACGGACGGCCGCTGCGCCGTGGTTTCCGTCCAGACACCAAAGATC
Source organism: Candidatus Blautia faecavium (assembly GCA_019118425.1). GTDB lineage: Bacteria > Bacillota > Clostridia > Lachnospirales > Lachnospiraceae > Blautia_A > Blautia_A faecavium. The sequence continues at coordinate 4,845 of DWYZ01000002.1, forward strand.
GATATGGCAAAGGCAGCCTATGCTTTGGATCAGACTTACGGGATCATGACCCGGGTAGGGCTTCATTGCGCGCCCAGCGCCCATCAAACATTAGGGACCTATCCTGAAGGAACTATCCGTTTTTCTTTCGGGCCGGAAAATACTAAGGAAGAAGTGGATATCGCTCTGGAAGCCCTTTTTGCAGTTGCAGGAAAAAACAGATGATTCCTCCTGCGCCTATTTTTATATGGTTAAGATCCGAGAAAGGAGAATTATGGAATTTAAACAATTAGAAGCTTTTGTGGCTGTAGTGGATTATAACAGCTTTTCTGAGGCTGCCCGCCGCCTTTATCTCACCCAGCCTACTATCAGTGCCCATATCCATACCCTGGAAACCGAGTTAAACTCACGGCTGATCCTCCGCACTACAAAGAAGCTTTCTGTCACAGACAGAGGCTACCAGCTTTACGATTATGCCGTGCGTATGCTTCATATGCGCGACCATCTGATCGAAGATTTTACCGGTTCCCAAAAAAAGGTCATTGAGCTAGGCGTCTCCACGATTCCTTCCGCCTACCTTCTGCCGGAACTTTTGGGCGCTTTTGGAAAGGAATTATCAGATGTGTATTTTCACGCCTGGCAGGGCGACAGCACAGGTGCCATCCAAAGAGTACTGGACGGCAGCGTGGATCTCTCCCTTGTTGGGCAAAAGACAGATGATGATTCCTGCTGCTTTCTGCCTTTCTGCCAGGACGTCCTTGTCCTTGCCACTCCGGTCAATGAACACTTTCTGCGCCTGGAGCCGGAGAAGGTCAACTTCCAGGACTTTCTTAAAGAGCCTTTCATTATGCGTGAGAACGGCTCCGGCACAAAAAAAGAAATGGATCTCTTCCTGGAAAAAATCGGCGTCTCCTCTTCCGACTTAAATGTAGTGGCACGTATGAACGATCTGGAATCCATTAAAAAGTCTATTGTAAACGGCATTGGAATCTCTATTCTTTCCTCCTGCTCCGTAAAAGATCTGGCACAGACAAGGCAGATCCTCCTTTTTCCATTAGAAGGACCTGCCCAGGCAAGAACTTTTTATATTGTCTATAACAAAAACCGGATCTTAAAGCCGCATGTAAAACAATTCATCCGTTTTGTCCAAAACTACTACATCCAAACGGAGAGCTCATAACGTAAGCAGCCGCCAAAGATCTTACCAACCTAGCACTCGCCTTTCCCGTCTGTTCCCCAGCGGCATCCGCGGCTGCTCTTTTCTATTCGGATATCCGGATCCGCTCCACCACGCTGGTGCGGCACAGCTTCCTGTATACCAGGACCGGGACCAAAAGCACCACCAGGAAAATAGGCAGGGCGCAAAGAAAAATTGGCCAAAGGGTAAAATCCCATTCAAAAAAGGACATGCTCTTTCCAAAGTTCCGGATAACCGTTACATTCAGCAAAGCGCCAAACAAAAGGGACAGGATAAGGGTATAGAAGGCATAATAACTACCCTCCCACATCAGCATTCTCCTAAGCTGTCCGCCCGTCATCCCTACAGACTCTATCATGGCAAGCTCCTGTCTGCGGGATAAAATACTGGTGACTATGGTGTTGATAAAATTTAAAATCCCTATAAATCCAAGGATAAAGGAAAGACCGCCTCCGATTATGGCAAACATTTTTATATAAGAATCATATTCTTCCTTGTAGGTATCCTTAGATGTATAATCCAGATCAGGGTCTATAGCGGTACAATATCCCTCGATCCACGCCTTTATCTCCTCTTCCTTTTCTTCTTCCACATTAAACAGGCATTTCATAGGCTGGGATTCCCCGCAGCACCAGAAAAATTCCTCCTTTGGAAGAAAATAGGTAAGGTCAATAATGCCGTAAGACTGAAATTCCGCCGAATAAGGAAGCTTTGCCACCGCCATCACTTCATATTCCCTGGTTTCTCCCTCTTTATTGGAAATCGTCACTTTTTCTCCTACATTATAAAAGTTCACCCTGGAACCATCTGCGCCTCCTTCTCCGTCAACAGAGCCAAACCAGTTGGTAATGATGTATTTTCCTGAAGAAAATTTTTCCCAGTCCAGTTCTCCTTCCAGCACTTCCATTTTTTCAAAAGGAAGCCGGTCCAGTCCGTAGGTTTTTCCGTCAATATCCCGCGCTTTCTCTATCCGTTCCAGATTCTCCTTTCCGTTCACAGGATTCATGGAGAGAAAACCTGCAAACAGTTCCTCTTTCCTGCTCCAGATCCGCTGTGAAAACAACTGGTATCCTTCCTCCGTAAAATCCGGTACGGACCGTTCCATCCATATATTTCCGATTTCTTCTACTCCCTCCTGGCGCTCCAGCTCATTTAGAAATTCCTTTGTAACTCCATCCGTCACACGGTTTGGGCTCATCACGGCAGCATTGTCTGTAGTTGCGTCTGTCACCATATAATCGCTGACTGCCACATTGGATAAAAGAGCGTCCAAAGAAAACCCCTGAATCAGGCTGTAAACGCTGTTTAAGAGAATAAGGCTGATAGACAGAGAAAGCACGACCACCAGGGTTTTCTTTTTATTTCGCTTGATATTGGCATAACCGAAGGAGCTCATAGTGATCGCCTTTGTCTTTTTCTTTTTTGTGCGGGAAATTTTCTTTTGCTTTCCTTCGGTAAAACGTACCGCCTCCACAGGGGACACACGGGAGGCAATCCTGCAGGGCCGGATGCAGCTTATAAATACTGTCAGGAAAGAAAAGAGCGCTGCGCCCAGAAAAATCAGGGGATTCGCGGAGATTTCCGTTGTGGTTGTGCTTGCAAATACAAGGTTTTCCATGATCAGAGGAAAAAGATCCACGCCTAAAAAATACCCCAATAAAAGCCCCACAGGGATTCCCAGCAAAGACAACACATAAGCCTGGCGGTGTACGATCTTTTTCAGCTGCTTTCCTGTGGTCCCTACTGTCTTCAACAGACCATAGAAACGAATATCGCTGTACACATTCATATAAAAAATATTATATATGATCAGGTATCCGGACAACAGGATAACCGCAAGCATCACAATGAGAAAGACCGCCGTCTCAAGATCCAGATCAACTCCTAAATAAGCCCAGTTTACCCCCTGGCTTATGCCTTCAAAGCCAAGCCGCTGTGTAAGGGCATCCATCTGTCCCTGGATATTAAAGCTTGTTTTAAAATTGAAATCTGCATTGATCCTTCCCGCATAATCATCGGAGACCATCCCCGCATCCTTGGTAGAAGTCGTGGGCGTAGGGGCGATCTCACTGACATATTCTTTTGACACACAGGCTGCCTGGGCCATGGACACAGTATCTCCCCGGTACCATCCGCAAAGAGTAAATTCCTGGGTATATGCCTTTCCCCTTACTGTAAAGGACAGCGTCACCTTCTGCCCGATCCGGCAGGGAACTCCCAGGGCGTTTAACGTAAGATCGCTGGCCACCAGGTCGTACTTTTCTTTCGGCATGGTTCCTTCTGCAGGGTAGCAAAAACACATTTTCGCATCCAGGTCTTCGTAATAGGAAATCTCTGTGTTAAGCTTACGAAGCTCTTTATTTTCCGCATTTGCCAAGATGATACGGTAGGACAGATCCTGAATCTTCGGATCTCCTTTCAAAAGCTCATACTCTTCCTTTGTCAGGTATTTATACCCTGCATGGGCGTTTCCCCCGACCTGGCGCATGTTCGCCTCCTGCTGCTTTTGAATCATGGCGCCTCCGATAGTAAAAAGAGCGGTGAAAAGGACAGAGGTAAGGGCGATTGCCAAAACAGCGATCACATTTTTGCTTTTTCTCGCCTTCATGGAACCCATAGCGATTTTTGTCACTGCCTTTTGGTTTTTTACCTTACGCATAGTTCTCACCGCCTTTTTGCCTTTTGCGGATATGCCGGGAGGGTTCCCATGGAGAAGGGTTTACGATCTTTCCATCCTCGATGCGGATGATCCGGTCCGCCATCTGGGCGATCTCTTCATTGTGGGTGATCATCACGATGGTCTGGCCAAACTGCTCGCCTGTAACTTTTAAAAGCCCCAGCACATCCTGACTGGTAGCGGAATCCAGATTTCCCGTAGGTTCGTCTGCCAGGATAATGGCAGGCTTTGCTGCCAGGGCTCTTGCAATGGCAACTCTTTGCTGCTGGCCACCGGAAAGCTGGGTCGGAAGGTTCTGCAGCTTTTCTTCCAGTCCCAGAAGTTTGATCACACTTCTTATATACTTCTCGTCTGCCTTTTCTCCATCCAGTTCTATGGGAAGCACAATATTTTCATATACATTCAGTACCGGAACCAGATTGTAGCTTTGGAACACAAAGCCGATCTTTCTTCGGCGGAAAACGCACAGCTCATCCTTTTTCAGGGTAAAAAGACGCTTTCCGTCTATTTCCACCTCCCCGGATGTGGGATAATCCAGCCCTCCCAGCATGTGCAGAAGAGTGGATTTTCCTGAGCCGCTGGTACCCACAATGGCTACAAATTCTCCTTTTTCCACCTCCATATCCACGCCGTCTAAAGCTTTTACCAGGCTTTGTCCCTGGCCGTAATATTTTTTCAGATTTTCTGCCTTTACGATCTTCATAGTCCGTCCTTTCCCTCTGTTCCTCCATGAAAATAAGGACAGAGAAACTTTTTTTCTGCTGTCCTTACTATACCAAAGTACTCTAACAGGAACCTTTCGGAAATCTAACAGTTTTGAAAGAATTTCCTTTATTTTTCAGGGTCAATAGGCAAAAACACGGAAAAGGTGCTGCCTTTGCCTTTATTTGGCGCCGCCTTTATATATCCCTTCTGCTTTCTAAGGATCTCCCTTGCCAGATACAGGCCGATCCCAACCCCTTCCTCCTGCTGCACCTTAGGAGAACGGTAAAACCTGCCGAACAGCAGAGGAATCTCTTCTTCGGAAACTCCTATGCCCTCATCCTGTACAGAAACAGATCCGTAGAGCTCATAACGCCTTGCAGCCACGCGGATCACAGAGCCTGCCGGACTGTATTTTATCCCATTGTCAAGGATATTATACAGCGCTTCCTCCGTCCATTTCGGGTCGTACAGAAGGTCAAATTCTTCCCGGCATTCCTGCTGAATCCGTATCCCTCGCTTCTGGGCCAAAGGCATGGCCTGTGTAACAGCAGCCTCCACAAGGGCACTGACAGGATGGGGAGAAGGCATAAGGGTTATGATATCACTTTCCAGCCTGGATATTTTTGTAAGAGACTGGATAAGAAATTCCAGCTTTTCCCCCTGGGTCCGTACCTGGCGGATGAGGGCAAGCTGCTCTGGCGTACCTTCTTTTAACAGGCTTTCCTCTAAAAGTTCTCCATAAAGCCGTATGTTCGCCACAGGAGTTTTCGTCTGGTGGGAGATATCCGAAATCAGGCTTTTTAAATTTTCCTTTTCTTTTTCCAGGTTCATCCTGGAAAGACTGGAGGTTTCCAGAAAGCGCTTCCACTTGACTTCCAGACGGGAAAGCTCCGTCTCGTCAAACCTGGATTCCTCAAACTCTCCCTTTATGCCCGCATCCAGCATCTCATTCAGGCGGTTATAATTCTTTCTAGTCCACATCACGGTTTCCCCTTCCAGATATATCCCTGACCGTATACGGTCTGGATGAAGCTGTGACCGGTATCTTCTTCCCCCAGTTTCTTCCGCAGCCGGTTCACGGTAACGGAAAGGGCGTTTTCATCTACATATTCCCCGCCGTCTGTCCAAAGCCTGTCCATTAAAACCTCTCTCGTAAGAATCCTCCCGTCATTTTCTAAAAAAAGGCGGAGAAGTTTCTGCTCATTTCTGCTTAGGGTAAGTTCTTCTTCCCCTTTATAAAACTGCAGTTTGTCAAAATCAAACACAAAGGAACCGATACGGCAGGGTTCCTGTGTGTGGGATTCATTTTTGCACCGTCTTTTCAGTGCTTCTATCCTTGCCCTTAAAACAGCCAGGCTAAAGGGCTTCGTCACATAATCGTCCGCCCCCAGGGAAAACCCTGTCACCTGATCCATCTCCAGGTCGTTTGCCGTAAGGATAAGGACAGGAATGTCTGAGCTTTTCCGTATTTCCTTTAAAAAGTCATAGCCGCTTCCATCGGGAAGGTTGATATCCAAAAGCAATAAATCCGGTTTTTTCTTCTGCCACTGTGCGGATGCTTCTTTTAAGTTTTGGCACTGGCAAAAGGTATCCTTTCCGTCGGCAAGAGCCAGTGCGATCCCCTGGCACAGGGCATTATCGTCTTCTACGATCATGATTTCCATAAGGTGCCTCCTCGCAGGCAATGCTGCAAAAATAAGATTCTATAATAAAGAACGACGGCAGGGATTTAAATGCTTCATATATTATGGACACATTTTCATGTTCTTTCCCCTAGGACGCTCTTTCCTTGTCCATCTCATACACCATATCTGCCAGATTCATCGTTGATTTCCTATGGGACACCAGAAGTACCGTTTTATCTCCTCTTCCTTCTTTCAGAGACTTTAGAATGATCCCTTCATTTAAAGAGTCCAGGTTACTGGTGGGTTCGTCCAGCAGCATACAAGGTCCGTCATGGAGAAACGCCCTGGCAATGCCGATCCTTTGTTTCTCCCCGCCGGAAAGGGTATCGCCCAGCTCTCCTACTTCTGTGTCGTAGCCCTTTGGCAGCGCCATGATAAAATCATGGATGGATGCTTTCTTTGCGGCTTCCATGATCTCTTCTCTGGACGCGCCAGGTTTTCCCACAGCGATATTATTGGCGATTGAATCATGAAACAGACAGGTTTCCTGTGTAACATAGGATACCATATTTCGCAGATCTGAGGTATTAATTTTTCTCACATCCTTTTGAGAAATTTGTATCCTGCCTCCCTGTACGTCCCAAAAGCGCATCAAAAGTTTCAAAAGGGTCGATTTCCCGGAACCGCTCTGACCATGGATTCCAAGGATCCTGCCTTTTTGTATTTCCATGGAATAATTTTTCAGGATCTGTTCCCCATCGTAGGCAAAATCCACCTGTTCTGCGGCAGCATTCTCAAATTCTGTACCAGGCTCTCCTATGATTTCCTCCACCTGGGGCTCTTCCTCCAGCAAAGAAAGCACTCTCTCCCCGCTTGCCAGGGTCTGGTTTAAATTATTGGATAAACTGGCAAGGGCCGTCACCGGACCGAAGGAACCCATCATAGCAATCGTTCCCACCACCATGCCGGTAAGATCCACACGTCCCTGCTGCTTAAAAAATATCAGCAAAAAAAGCATGGCAGCGGAGAATAAAAGGATGGTCAGATTAGTCACCGATCTCTGGGCTGACTCAAGACGGTTCAGTTCTTTTTGCGTCCGTCCAAGCTCATCTGAACGTATCTCCATCTCTTTCTTACGCTTTTCCCCGCAGCGGTACTGGATGGTCTCATCCAGCCCCCGTAAGGAATCCAGGATAAAACTGTTCAGGTCTCCAAACTTATTTCGGAATTCCATTCCCTTATCCGCACCTCTGCTTCCGAAAAACAAAGGGAGCAAAGCCCCGCAGCACAGCCATAACCGGCAAAAGGATTAAAAGCGCCTTAAGATCCGTCTTTTGCAAGATACCGGCATGTAGGGAACCCATATTTACGCCTGACGGTTCCAAAACAGGCCCCAGCAGAATATGCAAAAGCCCATATCCCGCCAGAATGGTCAGAAAAATGGCGCACAAATAGCCTATGGTTCCTAAAACAATGGCAAGGAGCATTACCGGCAGAAGCGGTTTTACAAGACCAATGAGCCGGCTCATAATGGCAATGCCGTTTCTTCTTGTATTTTTTGTTTTTTCTGTATGCTTCATCTGTATTCTCCTTTCCCATACTTCTCCAGTTCCATCTGGGAGCGGTATAGTTTGGCATATTCCCCATTCTGCTCCAGCAGTTCTTTATGGGTCCCTTCTTCCACTATGCATCCTTCTTTCATCATATATATCTTCTGGGACTTCACAATATTTGCGAGCCGGTGAGAAATCAGAAGGATGGTCTTCGTCTCTGCAAGACGGTGGATCACTTCCATGATCTTTTCCTCACTCTCCGCATCAATGTTGGATGTGGCTTCGTCAAATATATAAACCGGCGTATCGTGTAAAAGGGCCCGGGCTATGGCAAGCCTCTGGCGCTGCCCTCCGGAAAAATTGCTGCCTTTTTCCAGGATCGGCGTATCCAATCCCTCCTGTGCCTTTAAAAATTCCCACAGGTTTACCTTTTTCAGGGCTTCTTTCATTTCCTCCTTTGATGCATCTGGTTTTCCCATCCGCAGATTCTCTTCCACAGTTCCCTTAAACAGATAACTGTTATGGCTTACCAGGGTAATATGTTCCATAAGGCTGTCTTCCAAAATCCCGGAAAGTTCTCTGCCCTGGATAGTCACCCTTCCTTCGTAATTTCGGTTTCTTCCCATAAGGATTGCCGCCAGAGTACTCTTTCCGCAGCCGGACGTGCCTGCAATGGAAGTAAAACTTCCGGGCGGGAAGGTAACAGCTACGCCTTTTAAAATCTCGCGGTCTTCCTCATAGGAAAAATGAACGTCAGAAAAACAAAGTTCCAGTTCCCTTCCCTCAAGCTTTTCCCCCTTCTGTTCCGGTTCAGGAAGGTCAAGAAGGGCAAAAATCTTGTCGCTGGCAGCCATGCCGTTCATTGCAATGTGAAAAAAGGAGCCAAGAAGGCGCAAAGGAATAAAAAACTCTGACGCCAGCAAAATCAGCAGCAGGGCTCCGTGAATCTCTAAATTCCCTTTTGAAAATTCAAAGAGGGTCACAAGCATCCCCACTGCAGCTCCTCCGTAAGCGATGATGTCCATCACGCTGGTAGAATTCAGCTGCATGGTAAGCACCCGCATGGTAATCTGGCGGAAACGCTGGGATTCCTCGTCCATCTCCTGGGCTTTCTTTTCATCCGCCTGATAGATCTTTAATGTGGTCAGTCCCTGAAGATTCTCAAGAAAGCTGTCCCCAAGTTCCGTATAATTTCCCCAGTACTTATTCAGCAGACGTTTCGCTATCTTCTGAACAGCAACAATGGAGAGGGGAATCAGGGGAACGCAGGCAAGAAGTACCAGGCTGGTCCTAAAACTTACAAAAGAAAGGAAGACAAACAAAGTCACCGGAGCCAGGAGACTGTAAAAAAGCTGGGAAAGATATTTCCCTTACGAAGCTGTCCAGATGTTTTTTATAAAGCTTTGTCTCTACAAACCAGTCGTGAAGTTTTCTGGAACTTTTTGCAAAGCAGACTACTGTAGCCATGAAAAAAGGTACCGTGGGAAGGATGGGCAGAAGAACCCCTATGGTTCCCAGGCAAAGACAGAGAAACCCCAGTATGATCCACAAGATTCTAAAAGGACTTTTTTTATTCATTTGCTTCCCTCCTTTGTTAGATCAAACTAACCTCGTCATTAAAAAATAAGCCGCAGTTAGCGGCTTCTAACATTATAGAGAGAACCCTTGCCTTTTGTCAATGTATTTTTTCATTCTTTTCCACTCCCTGGCACGGTCACTTCTTTGACATAAACATTAAACACAGTTGTCTGCCCTTGACAACAAAACTTTTTTTCGTTACTCTATAAAAAATTCCGTTATTTTTTCTATATTTAAGTTTTCATAAGGTGAATGAAATGAAAGAAAAATTTTACGATATCGGCCAGGAACTGTTTTCTGCCCCTGTATATCCAGGAGACCCAAAACCTGAGAAAAAAAGTTTTCTCTCCATAGAAAAGGGGGATTCCTGTAATCTCACCGTCCTCTCCATGGGCAGTCATAACGGAACGCATCTGGATGCACCCAGGCATTTTATAAAAGATGGGCAAGATGCTGCCTCTGTGCCGCTTGACCATGTAATGGGCGAGTGCAAAGTAGTGGAATCTTCCGGAGAATTATCCGTCCCGCAGGTGGAACACTGGCTTACAGACGGAACCAAAAAGCTTCTTATAAAAGGTGATATCCTGGTCACCGAAGCCTCCGCCCAGGTCATGGTAAACCGGCATCTTACGCTCCTTGGAGTGGAAGGCCAGACCGTAGGGGACGAAAATACCCAGGAACGTATACACCAGATCCTTTTAGGGACAGGGATTGTAATCCTTGAGGGACTTTCTATGTCCCAGGTCCCGCCCGGAACCTATTTTCTGGCAGCACAGCCGTTAAAAATGGCTGGACTGGACGGCTCTCCGGTTCGCCCGGTACTGATCAGTAAATAAAATGCTCTGTTTTAGACAGACACAAGGGACTATAAAAGAGGGGCACATTTAAGTACGGCAAAAGGGAAAGCCAAGGCTGTTCACCTGGGGCTTTCCCTTTACAATTCAGAATCTTTATAGGACTTTTTACGATGTTTTACACATTCTGTCAATAAGTACTCAATCTGCCCGTTTATGGAGCGGAATTCATCTTCCGCCCACTGGGCAAGCTCATTATAAAGGGCGGCTGAAACCCTTAATGGAATCTGTTTTTTCGCTTTTTCTTTTTTTACGGAATCCGCCATATGCCGCCCTCCATTATTTTTTTCGGATTTTACCGGTCTTTTCTGTTCCTAAACTATTTCAGGAAACAGAGCAATACCGCTGCCGCCGCTAAAATCCACATAAGTCTCTGTATAAATATTCCTACCGTCGCATTCATACTTTTTTTTTAATAGATGGAACCGCTGTTCACTATAGGCTGCGCATCTTTATTTCCACAAAGAACTACCAACAGGTTACTTACCATTGCTGCCTTGCGCTCCTCGTCAAGTTCTACGATCTGATTTTCGCTTAGCTGCTGGAGCGCCATCTCTACCATGCTCACCGCACCTTCCACGATTTTCTGTCTCGCATCAATGATGGCGGTCGCCTGCTGTCTCTGAAGCATAGCAGAAGCGATCTCCGGTGCGTAGGCAAGATGTGTGATGCGCACATCCAGAATCTCAATTCCTGCTTCCACCACTTTTTTCTGAAGCTCTTCCTGCATGATATCCGCTATCTCCTGGCTGCTGCCCCGCAGGGTCTTTTCATCTGCCTCTTCATTGGTGTCATAGGGATAATTGCGCGCTGCATTTCTAGTAACAGCATCACACTGAATGGAAAGGTATTCCTTATAATTTTCCACATTTAAAACTGCCTTGGTAGCATTTTTTACTTTCCAGATCACAATGGTTCCAATTTCTACCGGATTTCCCAGGGCATCGTTTACTTTCTGCCGTTTATTATCCAGTGTCATTGTCTTTAAGGACACCTTTTTTGACAGGGACACCCCGCCTACATTGACGTTTACTGAAATTTCATCACTTCCGCCCTTACCCTTAGGAACGTCTTTCTTTTCTGCGGTGGGATTGATGGCGGTACAAAAAGGATTTACCCAGTAAAAACCTGCTTCGTATAAAGTTCCGTAATAATTTCCGAACAGGGTCAGTACAAGGGCTTCATTGGGATGGATGACTTTTAATCCGCATAACCAGATAATCCCCACAACCAGAACAACAATACCTAAAGTAATGGAAAATGCCAGGACGCCTCCTGCTCCAAAAAGTTCCGCATTATAATAGAAAACTCCTGCCACCCAGACGGGTATGCTTACCAGCATCAGGACAAGCCCTACAAAGAGCATCAGCATCCCTGACGCGGGTTTTAAAATCTTCTCCTCTGCCATATATTCTTTTTCCATAATCTGTTCCTCCCTTAAGTGGCTCTGTAGAATGATTTTAATTGATATCAATTTGATATCATCATAATACATAAAATGAAAGGATTTGTCAATATATTTTCAGAAAAAATGGTGTTCCAATACACTCCTTTCTCATTTGTCGAAATATTAGGCGTTTGCGAAACGCCAGACCCCGCATAAATACGGGATTCTTTTTTTAGCAAAATAAAACAACTCCTCACTGATTTATGGTAAAATTGAGATGTCCAGTAACAATTAACCATATCCACCAGTAAAGGAGTTGTATCTATATGATAACATACAAACAGCTTTCTTTGGCAGATATTTTTACCGATTGCCAAAATAAATTTGATAACGATAAATATGAGTTCCTTTCCATCCTTGAAGAAACCATTGATCTCGATGAAATTGTCCCGGTGTCTTTTGTTTCTCATTTTCACGCTGCCACCGGCAGGCCCCGCAAGCATCTTCTTTACCCAATGCTGAAGGCCCTGTTATTACAGCTGATTTTCTCAATTCCAACTACTTCCCTCCTGATCGTATTTTTGAAATATTCTCAGGAACTACGAGAGTTCTGCGGCTTTTCTGTTGTTCCCGATGCTTCTAAATTCACACGGTTCAAACAGGATTTCTTATTGGACTTACAATCGATGTTTGATCACCTTGTTGACCTGACCGAACCGATCTGCCAACGGATTGATACGGCAAAAGCTTCCATGCTTCTCTTTGACACCTCCGGCATTGAGGCCTGGGTTACCGAAAACAATCCCAAATATGCCAACCGCATCATCCGGCAGTTAAAATCCTTCAAAAAGGCAAAGGGACTGGATAACTCTTTCGACCCTTATAAAGCTGCTTACAGCTCTATGCCTTCCCACGCCGCTGCCAATCCAGCCATCCAGCAGATGTACATCAACGGCCATTTTTGTTATGCCTTTAAATTTGGCATCCTGACAAACGGGCTTGGCATTGTCAGGGATATCAGCTTTTATAACAAAGACTTTCTGGATGCCCACCCGGATATCGTGGTTGG
>DWYZ01000181.1 GCA_019118425.1 Candidatus Blautia faecavium
TTCGCCAGAGCGGGTGAGGTGCATTCACCTTCTGGCTGTCTTGTTAAATATATTGTACCAATCCACTTAAAATGTCAAATCTCAAAATTTGATATATTTTGTTTCAATCCTCCTCTAAGATTTTATTTCTATACCCCAGATAAGCAGCCGCAAAATACAAAAGATAGATAAGCAGAAACAATCCAACGCTGATCCCGCAGGCCATTATAAAGATCCTGCCTGTTACCAGGGAATTTAAGATCAGACGATTTATCTGCAGGGTGATAAAAATACTAAGAGGAATGGGAATACACACAGGAACCAGAAAATAAAGAGAAATCTGTTTTAAGATCAGCCAGCTTCTCTTTTCATCGTCCATTCCTAATTTAGAAAGAATGTCATACCGGAATTTATAACGAGAGGCGTCTCCAAGCTGCTGCACCGCCAGTATTGTCGCCGCTGTACAGGCAAAGATAAGGCCGATATAAAAGAGAGCAAAGGCAAAAATCACTACAGAAGAAGTTTTTGCCGCTTCCACCGCCGCATTTGTGCCAAAGGAGTCCGTTCCTGCCTGATAATCTCCATATGCCAATTCTGTCATATATTCTGTATCGCCGTTTGTTACCGTCTCCTTCGTCTCCATAGCCAAACAAGTATGATAAACGGGAAGTGTCCCAGCAAGCGCATCTTCCGCCACCGCCACATACCCGGTTCCATGGAAACCGTTGCTGATATTAAAAGGTTCTGTCAGAACAGTCTGTATCTCCAGCTTCTCCCCTCCTATCTCAAGAGGGGGCATCCCTTTCTTTTTAAAATCCTCTGCTGTTTTTGAGGCTCCTATAAGAAGGTACTTTCCCTTTTCCAGGGAAACCGGCTCATATCCCAGCGCTTTCCACAGCTCTTTAAAATCACTGTATTTTAAAACCGGCGTTCCTTCTATATATCCATCCGCGCCAATCCACTCATACAGCAGGGATTCTTTGTCCAGATGAAGAGGATACTCCCTTTCATAGGTGATTCCGTAAGTTTCCTCCACGTACTCCTTAAGCCTTTCCATCTGTGCTGCCTCTCCTTGGGTAGATACAGTCACATCGAATCCAGTGACTCCCTGTATCTGCGCGGCAAAAAAACGTTCAAAAAGGACTCCAAGCTGCGTTGCCGCAAGCGTTAGTGTCAAAAGGATCGCAAGCGTCCCTAAAGTCTTACCTATAGAAGAAAACTTCGCTGTCATTCCCCGCAGCAGGAACAGCCTGTCCTTCTTATATTTAAACCAGTCATTTTCCAGTAAGGTCCCTGAAAGGACAGCGGTAAGAGTCGTATAGATTCCATACAGGCCTAAAAGAATGCCTCCAAGGGAAAGGAAAAACAGGTTCCCGGAATAGTCCCATTCCATTCCCTTATGACAAACTAAATAAAACACTGATCCGGAAAAAATCTCCAGAACAAGATATATCCAAAAGCTTCTTCTGTGCTTCTTTTTTCCCTTTTTATCTTTTTCTACCTGACGCTGTATATATAAAAGCTCACCGACTTCCGCTTTATTCAGATAATGTCTCATCCGGATCATAGAATTTCCATACATCAAAAACACATAGACTAAAGTCAGGCCCACCGCTTTCCAGGAATAAAACAGACGTATCTGATAAGTAGCCTGAAAAAGATTCACGATGATAAGAGCCAGGATCTGATACAAAAAAGATCCCACTGCCAATGCCGCGCAAAAAGCCGCTGCGCCCATGATAAGGTTTTCCCTTATATAAAGAGAAGCGATCTTTTCATTCGGAATTCCCAAAAGCATATAAGTGCCGAATTCCATACTCCTCTTTTCCAGCATATATTTCGCCATATAATGGATCAGCCAGCCAATGACCAGTACTATGACCACAGAAATTCCAATTATGACGGAAGTAAGTGCATTCATCTGGCTGCTGAAGCTCATGATCTCCCTGGAAAAGATAAGAAGGTTAAAAGCATACATCAAAGACAAGGAAACCACTACAGTAAGAAAATAAATCCTATAATCCTTTGCAGAGTGCTTTGCGTTTCTCCAAGCAATACTACCTTGCATCCGAAACGTCACCTCCCATCAGGGTAACCACATCAAGAATTTCCTGAAAGAATTCCCGTCTTTCCTTTTCCCCTTTTCGAATTTCTGTAAATATTTTTCCATCCTTTAAAAACAGGATCCTGGAGCAATAGCTTGCGGAAAACACATCATGGGTCACCATAAGGATAGTCGCCTGGTCATTTTTATTCAGCTTTTCAAAAGCTTCCAGCAGCATCTGGGCGGAATGAGAATCCAGAGCGCCGGTAGGCTCGTCTGCCAATAAAAGCTTTGGCTTATTGATGATCGCTCTGGCTGCCGCGCATCTCTGACGCTGGCCGCCGGATACCTCCGCCGGCATTTTCCTTAGTACATCCGTGATTCCAAGCTTCTTGGCAGCCTCCGTCACTCTCTCCTTCACTTTAGAAGGAGCTTCCCCTCTCATAGTAAGAGCAAGTCCTATGTTTTCCTCTAAAGTAAAGTTATCCAGAAGATTAAAATCCTGAAAAACAAAGCCCAGATTTTCCATACGGAATCTGGCAAGCTCTTTGTTTTTCAACCCTGTGATATCCTTTTCTCCAAGATAAATATGGCCTGCCGTCACATGAAAAATTGTGGCAATGCAGTTTAAAAGCGTAGTCTTTCCGCTTCCGCTGGAGCCCATGATCCCCAGGAACTCCCCCTTTTCCACTTGAAAGGAAACGTGATTTAAGGCTTTTGTGATATTACCCTTTGTCCCATAAAATTTATCTATCTTTTCTATTTTTAATAAAGGCATCGTCCTTCATCCTTTCTCCATTTATCTCTGTCTTTCTAAGCGCGCTGTTTTGACTTGCCTTTATTATACTCTGCCGCTGCTTTTATGAACACTTACAAAGTTGTTAGACTTACTCTTAAGGACGGTAAAGACTCCCTGCAGGAAAGCCCAGACGGGCAGTGGTACCTTCACCCTTGACAGAATCTATTTTTAAACTGAGTCCCAGCTTTTTACTCAGTCCCTTTGCCAGATACAGCCCCATCCCTGTGGCGTGCTGTTTTTTTCTGTCGCTTCCGGTAAATCCCTTTTCGAAAATCCTTGGCATATCCTCCGGCGGGATTCCGCAGCCATTGTCTTTTATGCAAAGCCATACCCCTTTTTCTTCCTTTTTCAGATAAATCTGCAGCTTTCCTGTGTTCTCCTCTACATATTTAATTCCATTTGATAAAAGCTGCCCTATGATATATTCCACCCACTTGGGATCTGTATATACCACTTCCTTAAACTCCTCCACTTCCAGGGACAAATGCTTTTCCAGTATCGTGGAGCGATACTCCATAAGCACCGGAAGGAGTGCATCCATTAAAGAAAATTTCTTCACAAAATAATCCTTTTCCACAGACCCGCTCCTGGCATAGTATAATGCCTGGTTTACCAGCTCCTCGATTTTTCTCAGTTCCTTATTTAAGCCTTCCTCCTGTTCTCCCGGATGGTTTGCACAATACAATTTGGCAGCGGTTATGGGATTTTTTATTTCATGAATCCAGCTTTCAATATATTCTTTATATTCCCTTGCGCTTCCTTTCGTTTCTTCTATTTTATTCATCATTGCCTGATTGGCAGCCCTGCTGCATTGGAAATATAACCCCTCCATTTTCCGGGAGGGTTCCTTTAAAAGTTCTGTATAAAGATATTTCTCCTCCAGGCTGTCAAAGACTGCCTCCGTTTCCTGAAATCTTTTCTTCTGCTTATGATAATCCCGGCCAAAATAGATTCCCGTTGTCAGGATCCAGATAACCCCCACATAAAAAATCACATCCGCCTGTGTCCCAGTCACAAACAGAAAACCGCTCAGTAAGATCATCATAAAAATCTGCAGAAGAAAAATCCCTGCATGTTCTTCCAGATAAGTCTTTCCCGTCATTTTTCCGAAGAAAAATCAGGGCGTTCTGCAGATTACCGGCTGCATTGATTCCCAGAAAGCCCATCTGATTGACTGTCTGGGGGAGG
>DWYZ01000182.1 GCA_019118425.1 Candidatus Blautia faecavium
ACAAGAACATAACCGGATATGAGAGATAAAATCCTTTCCATACCTCCATGCCTCCTACCTGTCCAGAATGATCCGGGAAATACATCCTTTTACCTGCATTTCCCATGGTGTATAGCAGGGAATCTGCAGACATTTTCCGCAGATGGTAACTTTTCCCCGGAGGGTAAGAAGGACGATTTCTTCTCTTGTATAGCGAAGGATACTTCGGTAGTTTTCGATTACCGCCTGATTTTTTCCGGTTATGGTGATAATGGGTTCTTTATAGGCAAGATCACGGGGCACTTCCAGAGCGGTAACCAGATGTTCTTTCAAGCTTCCCTTTTTTTTCATACAAAAAATCCCTCCGGCTTTATAATCAATTTATGCCAAAGGGATTTTACTTATGTATGGAAACCTGTTTTAACTTTTGTCCAGCGGATGTTTCTTCCGGAACAAAACCAGAGAAAACCAAAGTACAGTATTTCCGCCCAGCTGATATTCCATATTCTCTTTTTCTGCCAGGTTGGACGCCACCACCCCATAGCTTTCCAGACAGGGATGCATCCGGTCAGGATAACGGCAGGGCTTTCCCTGAGGATAGGTACAGCTTTCGCAGATATCACAGGACTCTGTAGATAAGATAAAGATTTCATATCCTTCTTTTTTCAGATATCCTCCCACCAGATCCGTAAGCTTTTCGTGATCCTGCCTTGTGGCAAGAAGGGCATCCATATTCAGGATATCTTCCACTTCAGATACGCTGGAAAAGAGGATTCCCTCCGGATAGCTGCGTATCTTCCTCTCACATTCATCAAGCTCTCCTACCGCCGGGGGACAGGCCCAGGTGGTTCCGTATCGCTGGCACTCTTCTTCACAGACCGTCCTCACCCGATCCACAGCAGAGATCTCTGCTGTCTTGACAATACGATATTCATAAATAGGATACTGAGAAATAAACTGTTCGAATTTTTCTGTATTCAGCATCTAGCCCTCCTGCTTTTTCGGCATTCTGCATTTTCCTGTAAAATGCGTCACCTCAATAGTATATACATCTGTCCGTTCCAGGGCTTCCGGTGAAAATTCCACCTTTTCCCCAGGAGCACAATGATCCAGGATGCGGGTAAGACCATAAATTTTTTCTTCTGCCGCGGCTGCCTTTTTCAGCGTCCCTGTCCCCATTATACTGGCAAAGGAATAGGAATACGCACAGGAATAGTCTCCTTTTATAAGTCCGTGGCGGCAGTCCATTTCCACCGCCACGATGGGATTCCTGGCAAAGGCGTCTGCTTTGCGGCCCTCCCTTGCGCTGTGGAAGAACAGACGTAACTTTCTTGTTTCTTCGTCCAGCTCAAATCCGAAATTAACCGGAACGACCATCATGCCTTCCTCATCCATAGTCCCCAGCCGCATGACCTGACACTCCTGCAGGATTTTTCTCAATTCTTTTATATCCGTTACTTCTCTTTTATGCAGACGCATTTCTCTCATAAACGCTGCGCCTCGCCTATTTAACATAATGGATATAATTTTCTTTTCTCGGTTTCGCCTTGGGGATATCACCCTTGGGATAGCCAAGGATACAATGTCCGATTCCCTCATATTCCCCTTCGATTCCCCATTCCTTTAAAAGGGCTTTGCCTTCCGGGCTTTCGAATTCTTCCTTGGCCCTGTGTACCCAGCAGCTTCCGATTCCCAGAGAATATGCAGCATCCATAAGGGCTCCCATGACTAAACTTCCATCGTATACGTGTGTAGGGCGGTTTTTATCCGCCAGGACAACCACTACCACCGGCGCGCCATAGAAAGGATCTGTATCTGTTCCCATGATCTCTGCGTTCATTTTTGAGAGCTTGTCCCGTACTTCTTTATTGGTAACAGCTACGATAATGGGAGACTGCATTCCCATTCCTGTAGCTGCGTAGGTTCCGGCTTTTAAGATTTCATCCAATTTTTCCTGGGAAATCTCATCCGGCAGATAGCTGCGGATACTTCTTCTGCTTACGATAGTTTTTATTGTTTCATTCATATGGCTTCCTCCTTATCATTTTCGTGCTGCCTTTATTCTACTACAAGATTAAAAAAATGTCATGTAAAATGATGCGATCCCATAGGCAATATCTATGACAGCTATTGTGAAATTTAATTATCTTATTGTCAGATTCGGTGTTATAATGGAAATACATGGTGTACGGAAACTTTCACGAGAAATCCGAAAAGCTTCCGTAAAGGACAGATAAAAAGATATGATAAAAAGTAAGTGAAAAGGAGAATTCGTATGAAAGTATTGATCCTGGGCGGTGTAGCAGCCGGAACAAAAGCAGCTGCAAAATTAAAACGGGAAGATCCAGCCTGCGACGTTTGTATTCTTTCTAAGGGAAAACATATCTCTTATGCCGGCTGCGGACTGCCGTATTATGTAGGCAACGTAATCCACGAAAAAGAAGCCTTGATCGTAAACACACCGGAAAAATTTTCCGCACTGACCGGTGCGGACGTAAAAACTGAGACAGAAGCCATCGCTCTTCATCCCGAAACAAAGACAGTGGATGCCAAAGATTTAAAGACCGGTGAAATTTCTTCTTATCCATATGATAAGCTGGTGATCGCCACAGGAGCTTCTCCTTTTATTCCTGATATTCCCGGCGTTCATTTAAAAAATGTATTTGTTATGAGGACGCCGGAAGATGCCATTTCCCTCCGGGAAGCCATTGAGGACGGCTCCATTAAGCGTGCCGTTGTAGCCGGAGGTGGATTTATCGGTCTTGAAGTGGCGGAAAATCTTGCCGCCCAGGGAGTAAAGGTAAGCGTCATCGATTTTGCTCCCCATATACTTCCGAATTTTTTAGATCCGGATTTCAGCGAATACGTAGAAAACAAAATGGCCGATCAGGGCATCATGCCTATTACCGGCGTTTCTCTGGAAGGGGTAATCGGCACGGATAAAGTAGAAAAAGTCCAGACAAGCAAACGTGCCATGAAGGCGGATGCTCTTATCATTGCCATTGGTATCCGTCCTAATACCGCTTTTCTGGAAGGCTCAGGAATTGAAATGACCAAAGGCACCATTCTTACCAATGAGTACATGGAAACGAATCTTCCGGATATTTACGCCGTTGGTGACTGTGCTATGGTACATAACCGCCTTACCGGAAAACCTGCCTGGTCTCCTATGGGTTCTACTGCGAACATTGCCGGAAGGATCCTGGCAAAAGACATTGCCGGAAGCCGGATTTCTTATCCTGGCGTATTAGGCACAGGAGTGGCCAAACTTCCCGGCGGGCTGAATGTAGGACGTACCGGACTTACGGAAACAGCTGCAAAAGCAGAAGGAATGGACATTGTCTCTGCAGTGAGCGTGGTGGATGATAAGGCACATTATTATCCTGGCGCGGGCTCTTTCCTGGTAAAGCTCGTGGCTGAAAAAGCTTCCCATAAGCTTCTGGGCATCCAGGTATTAGGAACCGGCGCTGTGGATAAAATGACAGACATTGCCGTTACGGCCATATCCCTCGGCGCTTCGGTGGAACAGCTCGCATCCATGGATTTTGCTTATGCGCCGCCCTTCTCTACGGCGATCCATCCTATTGCCCATGCTGTAAACATTCTTCTGAATAAAATGAATGGAGAGATGGATTCCTTTTCCCCGGCGCAGTATCAGGAAGGGGAGGCAGAAGGTTACCGCATCGTAGACTGTGCAATGCAGCCATCCCTTCCTAACCATCCTTATCTGGATCTCGTAAAGATCAAAGGAGAACAGGAAGGCTACAAAAAGGACGAAAAGCTGCTTTTGGTATGCACCAAGGGAAAGCGCGCTTACCTTACCCAAAACCGTCTGAAACACTATGGCTACACAAATACAAAAGTCCTAGAAGGCGGAACTACTTTTAATACCTCCATTATGGATGAAGAATAGAAAAATAAAACCATTATGAATAAAGGAGAACGATTATGTCATCATTAACCATCAGCCCGGAAAACGAAAAAAGAGTAAAAGCCATGGGCTTTCTTAACAACAAAGGAACCGATAATTTTTCCGCCCGTATCATCACCGTAAACGGAAAGATCACCGCTGCCCAGCACCACTGCATTGCAGAAGCGGCAGAAAAATTCGGCAATGGAAATATTACCTTTACCACCCGTCTTACGGTAGAGGTACAGGGAATCCCCTATGATAAGATTGAAGAATTCCAGGAGTTTATAAAAAAAGAAGGTCTTTATACTGGAGGAACCGGCTCTTTAGTCCGCCCGGTAGTTTCCTGTAAGGGAACCACCTGTCAGTATGGCTTGATCGACACTTTCGCTGTCTCTGAAGAAATCCATCATCGTTTTTACGAAGGATACCATACCGTAAAGCTTCCTCATAAATTTAAGATCGCTGTAGGCGGTTGTCCCAATAACTGTGTAAAACCGGACTTAAATGACTTAGGTATCATTGGGCAGCGTATTCCTGATTTTGACGAGGACGAATGCAACGGCTGCAAAAAATGTTCTGTAGAAAAAGCCTGTCCTATGGGCGCAGCAAAAGTCCAGGACGGTGTCCTTGAAATCAACAAAGATATCTGCAATAACTGCGGCAGATGCATTGGAACCTGTCATTTCGACGCTATTGAGGGCGGCACCACCGGATACAAGATCTATATTGGAGGAAGATGGGGCAAGCATGTAGCTCAGGGACGTGCCCTCAGCAAGATCTTCACCTCCAAGGAAGAGGCTCTGGATGTGATCGAAAGCGCCATCCTCCTGTACAGAGAGCAGGGAATTACAGGAGAACGCTTCTCTTCCACTATTGAACGTCTTGGGTTTGAGAATGTAGAAAAACAGCTTCTTTCTCATGATCTTTTAGACAGAAAAGAAGAAATCCTAAACGCCCAGCTTCATCTTGTAGGAGGGGCAACCTGCTGATCATACTGGCCCGTAACCGTGCGGCAAGCCGTAGTTCGGGTGAGGCATGTAACTATAAAGGAGCCATAAAATAAAATGACCATACGCCATTTAAAAATTTTTCTCCAGGTAGCGGATACCGGAAAAATGAGCGCTGCGGCAAAGAATCTTTTTATGACCCAGCCGTCTGTAAGCCAGGCTGTCCGGGAACTGGAAGAACATTATCATACCTTGCTGTTTGAACGTCTTTCCAATAAGCTTTTCATCACAGAAAGCGGGAAACAGCTGTACACCTACGCAAAAATGGCAGTAGAACAATTTGATTTTCTGGAAGAAAAAATGGCATATAAAAACCGCCGGGAGCGTTTTCGCATCGGCGCGACAGTTTCTGTGGGAGGGAGTATTCTCTCCCACATTGTCAATGAATTAAACAAAGCCTTTCCGGAAATGGATGTATACTGCTTTGTGGGAAATACACAGGAAATCGAAAATAAACTTTTAAACGCAGAGCTGGACGCCGGCATTGTAGAAGGATTTATTAAAAATCCAGAGTTGCTCACCACCCCTTTGATCAAAGATCCTCTTGTCCTGGCCTGCAGTAAGGAACATCCCCTGGCCAAAGAGCCCGTCATCCATACCAAAGATCTGGAAGGGAAAAAATTTGTCATCCGTGAAGCAGGAAGCGGCACGAGGGAACTTCTGGAAAGATTTCTGTCCAGCCAGAATATAAACGTCCATGTTGCCTTCGAAGCCCACACTCCGGATTCCATAAAGAATGCGGTAAGGTACAACAACTGTCTTTCTTTGATCTCCAGCCGGCTTTTAACAGACGAGCTTTCCAGCGGGGACTTTGTAGCATTTTCCCATGAAAAGTCACAGTGGGACCGTTATTTCCGACTTGTCCGCCATAAAAATAAAAAAACAGGCAGCACGTTTACGGTTCTGGAAGAAATACTGAAGTCCTGCGAAGAAAAAGACTCCCCCTCCAGCCTGATCCGCGGCCGCCTGCTTGTTTAAGCATTATTTGTCTTTTACTATAAAAAATGTTTTATAATCTTCATAATTTTTTACAAGGAGATCTGGTGTGTTTAATCCGTACGGGCATTTTTTCATACATTGTCCGCAGTGCAGGCACTCTTCTATCTTTTTCATCTTCTCCTGCCATTCCTTAGACAGCCATCCTTCCTGGGGGGCTCTTCGGAGCATCAGGCTCATCCTTGCACAGTTATTGATCTCAATCCCCGCAGGACAGGGCATACAGTATCCGCATCCTCTGCAGAAGTCTCCGGAAAGCTGTTCTCTGTCCTTTTCTATCTCTTCCATAAGCTTCTCGTCAAGCTTAGGCGGACAGACCTGATAAGATAAAAATTCATCCAGCTCTTTTTCTCTTTGGATGCCCCAGATAGGAGCTACGTGGGAAAATTGAGGCTGAGCCATATAAGCATAAATGGCCGCAGAATTCTGGATCAGCCCTCCTGCAAGTCCCTTCATGGCAATAAATCCCATGCCTGCGTCTTTGCATTCCTGCACCAGTTTTAAATCTTCTTCTGAAGACAAATAAGAAAAAGGAAACTGGAGGGTTTCGTATAAACCGGATTCAATGGCTTCCCTTGCCACGGCAAGCCTGTGGTTCGTGATCCCGATGTGCCGGATCTTTCCCTGCTTTTTTGCTTCCAGGGCCGCATCGTATAAGCCGGATTCATCTCCTGGCTTTGGGCAGAATGCAGGATTGTGGAACTGATAGATGTCAATATAATCTGTCTTGAGCATTTTTAAGCTTTCATCCAGATCTTTCCAAAATCCTTGTGCATCCTGGGACGCAGTCTTTGTGCTGATCACAAGCTTTTCTCTTGTATAGGCAAATGCCGCTCCTAATTTTTCTTCACTGTCGGAATATACCCTGGCAGTATCAAAATAATTGATCCCGTGATAAAAGGCCTTTTGAAGAATGTATACGGCCTCCTTCTTTTCTACCCGTTGTATGGGCAAAGCCCCGAATCCGTTTTTGTTTACTTCGATCCCTGTTTTTCCTAAGATTATCTTGTCCATGGTGGTACCTCCTCCTGTTTTTTCATCATTATAACATTGCGTGCCATGCATGTCATTTCTTTTCTATCGCTTGTTTATCCTTCTTCCTGGACGTTAGCGGCCGCAAGCGGATCTTTTTCTCTACATGGTCTTATTTAAATACCAAAGCCGGGCAACATAAACGATCTGCCCGATCGTATAAGCAATGATAATCGTCAAACAGGGAACCACAGTCATATAACCCGTAAAAATCAGAGCGAAAATCGAAACACCAATGGTCACATTCAAAGTCTTAAAGCCGACTGCCATAGCTGCGTTATTCAGTGCTACATTTCTTTCATCCTTCTCTTCGATTTCCATTTCCTTTGTCTTTTTCATAAACAAGTCGCAGACTCCGGATATAATAAGAGAAATTCCTAATAAAGAGGTTCCAACCACAAGCAGATCTGGCCGTGGTACGGGCACGAGCTTATGTATTCCAAGGCCATACAGAAGAAGTCCTCCCAGTAAAACAAGAAACCCGGCTGCAGTCATAACAATCAACGCTTTCTTTTTCATATTCTTAATCCTCCTCATAAATAAAAATATCTTCGATACTCATGTGAAAATATCTGGCGATTTTAAATGCTAACTGAATAGATGGATTATATCTTCCATTTTCTAAAGAACCTATTGTCTGCCTCGATACTTCTAACGCAGCGGCTAACTCTTCCTGCTTGATTCCATATT
>DWYZ01000183.1 GCA_019118425.1 Candidatus Blautia faecavium
GATACTGAAGCCCATCCGGTAAAGTTGAGTCTGGAAAAAATCCTGAATTTTATCAGCCTGTTATATGAAATTCTTACAGGGGAAAACGCAGACGGGGAGAAAATGCTGGAACAAAACGGACTTTTTGATGAATCCCTTCGCCCGACAGAAAAGGAAGAAACTATGCTGGAACTGCAGATCAATGAGGAGGAGATTTATCATCATACTTATCAGGAAGAGAAGTTTGTGACGGACTGCATCCGCGAGGGAAATGTGCGTGAGATCGAGAACCGTCTGGAAGTCCTTTTAGGAATGGCAGGGATTCTCTCAAACAAAGAAGAAAATCATCAGAGAAATTTGGCTATCGTTGCTGTGGCAATCTATACCAGGGCTGCTATTGACGGGGGCGTCTCCCCTGCCAGAGCATATCGGCTGAGCGATCTTTTTATTAACCGGATCGACAGATGTACGTCTGTGGAAGGACTGATTGAGTATAACAGGAACGCTGCATTGGAGTTCACCCGCATGGTTTCAGAAAGTCATTCTAAAAAAGCGGCATCTAATTATACGGAACAATGTAAGGACTATATTTTTCATCATTATCATCACAAGATACGGCTGGAAGAGGTGGCCCGTGCCATGAGCATCAGCCAGGGACATTTATCCCGGGTGTTTCAAAAGGATACAGGAATGAGTATACAGGAGTATATTCTGCGCTTTCGCGTAGAAAGGGCGGCAAACCTTTTAAAATATTCTGAGGTAGGGCTTACAGAGATCAGCGATTATATGGGATTTTATTCTCAGAGCCATTTTGGGACAGTATTTAAAAAATATATGGGGCTGTCTCCGAAGCAATACCGTGACAGATATAAAGAAAAAGAATTCCGTTCAGATCCTGCAAAGGAATGGAAGAAAAAATAACTCTGCATAGGCAGCATAGATCTATGGTACAAGAAAAAAGTTTGCAGAGGATGTCTTTTTTGGGAAAAAAATGTTTGTATTTTGATAATGATGTCATGATTTTAATATAGAAAAAGAAGGTTTGCCGTTATAGTAAAACCATCAAGAGAAAGCTCTCACCGGCCGGAGAGAGGAACACAAAATCATACGCCTGAAAGGCAAAAATCTTTTAATGTAAGAGAGGAAAGGATTATGAACAATTCAACGGCAAAAACCTACAGCAAGGCTTTTCTCTGGAGACAGAGGATTGGCTTTGGAATTTCAGACTATGCCTGTAATCTGGCATATTTAATGGTAAACACATATCTTCTTATTTTTTACACAGATGTGGCAGGGATTGCCCCGGCAGCGGCATCCTTTATGTTTCTGATCACTAAGTTTATTGATGCGGGAACCGACTATCTGGTAGGTTCTCTGGTAGACCGGACGAAAAGCAAGCTGGGACGAAATCGTCCGTGGATGCTTGCCGGTGCGCCTGTATTAGCTATCGGCATGGTACTGGTATTTACTTCTCCTGACTGGTCTGCAGGCGGAAAACTTGCTTGGGCATACATTACTTATATTATCTTCTCTTTTGGCTATACCCTTGTAAACATTCCCATGGGATCTATCCTTCCTGCTCTGAGCCCGGATCCGGTAGAACGTACAAGAATCGTGACCTCCAGAACTATTTTTTCTAATTTAGGTTCTCTGACTTCTGCGTCCATGGCGCTGTGGCTGATCGCGAGACTGGGACATGGAGACCAGGCTCTTGGATATCGGAATACAAACATTGTTTTCGGAATCATTGTATTTGCAATCATGATCATCTGCGTGGCGAGTATACGGGAGATCAATCCGGCGCCGGATGTAAAAAAGACAAGCATTTTAAAAGACCTTACTTATTTGGTGAATAATAAGCCATATATGCTTATGCTGGCGTATACCTTCTTCCTTTTCGTAGCATATCTTGGCATGTTTGCGGCAAGTGCGTATTACTTTAAATACGTTGTGGGAAATGAAATGGCAAATTCTGCAGCTATTACCATTGCTACTGTTACTCCGATCATTTCCATGCTTTTGGCAGCACAGCTTAACAAATGGATCACCAAACGAAACTTAAGTATTCTGGGGGCTGTTATCCAGATTCTTGGCTTTGTGATCATCTGGATCGGCGGAACAAGCGCTATGGTTGCCTATGTAGGCATGGGCGTTATGGGATTTGGTATGGGATTCCGTCAGAATATGTTCTTTTCTATGCTGGCCGACACGGTGGATTATGGAGAGTGGAAAAATGGAAAGAGCCTTGCGGGAACGCAGACAGCCATCAGCGGATTTGTAAATAAAGTAGCAAGCGCTGCTGCCACAGGCATCGTAGGTCTTCTGCTGTCCTGGGGAGCTTATGACGGAACTGCAGCAGTACAGACGGCTTCTGCGAATACGGCGATTACCATTGCCTTTATTGCCGTTCCTATTGTTTGTAATATTTGCTCTATTGTAGTAATGTTATTCTATGATTTAGATAAAAATTATGATAAAATTAAAAAAGAGATTGATGAGAGACGTGCCAGCGTAAATGCATAAAAGGGAGGCAAAAAAGGCCATGTGGAATTATGAGTTTACTGTGCCAAAGAATAAACAGGTGCGTGTCATTGTGCACACTGACTGTAAAAATGAAGCGGACGACCAGTTCGCTGTAGCCCATCACCTGATGACTCCCAGATTTCAGGTAAAGGGGCTTATCGCCGGACATTTCTGGAAAAATCCCCAGGCTTACGGGGAAGAAGGAACTGCAAAGGCAAGCTATGATGAGATTTTAAAAGTCATGGATCTTATGGGCGTAAAAGGACAGTATCCGGTATATATGGGCGCTGCCCGGGGACTTGAAAATGAGGAAACTCCCATTGACTGTGAAGGCGTCCGGTTCCTTATCGATGAGGCGATGCGGGAAGACGAAAGACCGCTGTATATTGCCTGCCAGGGCTCTTTGACAGATGTGGCTTCTGCCCTTCTTATAAAGCCTGAGATTGCCGAAAGGATGACCGTTATCTGGATCGGCGGGGGAGATTACCCTGTCGGGGGATTCGAATTTAACCTTATGATGGATGTACATGCAGCAAATGTGGTCTTTTCTTCCAAAGTTCCTGTTTGGCAGGTGCCGAAAAGCCTGTATAAGGTAATGGCTGTCTCCCTGGCGGAACTGCAGCTTAAAGTAAAACCCTGCGGAGAAATCGGAAAATATCTTTTTGAGCAAATGACGGAATTTAATCATTACGCAGCGAAATATGAAATGGAATGGCCTCATGGGGAAATCTGGGGACTGGGAGATCAGGGTACAATAGCAGTTCTTATGGAAGAATTGGAAAAAGTAAGCTACGATCTCATTCCTGCCCCAAGGATCGCTGAGGACATGACCTATATCCATGGGCAGGAAAACAGGGAGATACGGGTGTATAAATACCTGGACGCAAGGCTGACCCTGGAAGACTTTTTTGCCAAGCTTGCGATAAATTATGGAAGGGCAGAATAGACCTGCCCCTGGAGGCGACTATGAAAAACTATCTTGTATTTGACGCTGGAGGGACCTTTACCAAATATGCCCTGATGGATGAAAATGCAGTCATCTTGGAAAAGGCTAAGGTTCCCACGCCCTCCTATCTGGACAGTACCAAGGAAGAATACTATCAGGTTCTGGATGACATCGTAAATAAAAATAAAAGTACCATTTCCGGCATCGCAGTGAGCATGCCGGGAATGCTGGACAGCCAGAGAGGATACTGTATGACGGCAGGCTACCTTTCCTATCTGTGCGGGACGCCTGTGGCAGATGAACTGTCCTTACGGTATGGGCTGCCGGTGACGGTGGAGAACGATGGAAAATGTGCCGCTCTTGCGGAATACTGGAAGGGCAGCCTTAAGGACTGTACCAATGGAGCCGTGGTGGTTCTTGGCTCCGGTGTGGCGGGCGGCATTATTTTAAACGGGCAGTTATATCGCGGAAAGCGTTTTACCGCAGGAGAATACAGCTTTATCTGTACGCAGAAGGAGAAATTCCATACTCAGGAAGGCTTCTGGGGAATGCAGGGAGGAGCGAACGGACTGTATCATTTTGTGGCAAAGCATACAGGGAAAGAGTGGACAGATTATGACGGCCCGAAGGTGTTCGCGCTGGCAAATGAAGGCGATCCCAAGGTGTTGATGGGACTTAAGGAATATACGGATTCCCTTGCTCTTCAGATTTATAACCTGAATATTCTTCTGGATCTGGATATTATCGCGATAGGAGGAGGAATCAGCCAGCAGCCCCTTCTCTTTGAATATTTAAATGCCAGTGTGGATGAAATAGCGGGAAACAATCCCCTTCTGGAGATTAGCCCATACATACCGAAGCCCAATATTACCAACTGTACTTACTACAATGATTCCAATTTGATCGGAGCTTTATACCACTATATGAAATTGAAGGGAGAGCAGAAGTAAGATGACATTTCCAAAGAATTTTCTCTGGGGCGGCGCAGTGGCTGCCAATCAATGTGAAGGAGCCTATAATGAAGACGGAAAGGGGCTTTCCACCCAGGATGTAACCCCTCATGGAATTGTAGGACCCAGGACAGAAGAGCCTACACCGGATAATATGAAGCTGATCGGCATTGACTTTTATCACAGATATAAAGAAGATGTGAAGCTTTTTGCAGAGATGGGCTTTAAGGTATTCCGTACTTCCATTGCCTGGAGCCGGATTTTCCCTAATGGAGACGAAGAAACCCCTAATGAGAAGGGCCTGCAGTTTTATGACGATCTTTTTGATGAGTGCCTGAAATACGGAATAGAACCTTTAGTCACCATCTCTCATTATGAAACTCCTCTTCACCTGGCAAAAACTTACGATGGCTGGGTAAACCGGAAGATGATCGGCTTTTATGAGAGATATGTGAGGACAATCTTTGCACGCTATGGAAAAAAGGTGAAATATTGGCTGACCTTTAATGAGATCAATTCTGTTCTTCACCAGCCCTTTTTAAGCGGCGGCATTTATACGGAAAAGGATAAACTTTCCAAACAGGATCTCTATCAGGCTGTCCACCACGAATTCGTGGCCAGCGCTCTTGCTACGAAAATCGCTCATGAGATGATGCCGGGCGCGAAGGTGGGATGTATGATCTTAAGCATGCCTACTTATCCTCTGACCCCATCTCCTGATGATGTGATCAAAGTAATGGAAAGCATGCATAGAAATGACTTCTTTGCAGACGTGCATGTCCGTGGAAAATATCCTGGTTATATGAAGCGGTTTTTCAGAGAAAACGGCATTGAGATCCAGTTTGCTCCGGAAGATGAGAAAATTCTGAAAAATACAGTGGATTTTGTTTCCTTCAGTTATTATATGAGTACCTGCGATACCGCAGACCCCACGAAGCAAAAACAGGGCAGGGGAAATCTTTTAGGAGGTGTGCCTAACCCTTATCTGGAGGCGTCAGAGTGGGGATGGCAGATCGATCCCCAGGGACTGCGCTATGTGCTGAATTATTATTATGACCGTTACCAGATTCCGCTTTTCATCGTAGAAAACGGTCTGGGGGCTGTGGACAAGCTCGTAAAGGGAAAAGACGGGGAGCTGACAGTAGAGGATGATTACAGGATTTCTTACTTACGGGAACATCTGATCCAGGTGGAGGAAGCGATTAAGGACGGAGTAGAAGTCATGGGTTATACTTCCTGGGGCTGTATTGACCTTGTAAGCGCTTCCACAGCAGAATTGAAAAAGCGTTATGGATTTATCTATGTGGACCGGAACGATGACGGCACCGGAACTCTGAATCGTTATAAAAAGAAATCCTTTTTCTGGTATAAGGATGTGATCGCAACAAACGGAGAATCATTGCACAAGGAGGGTTAAGAATATGGGAGAAACTTTGATCAGTATTATTCCGGACATGAAAAGAAGGACAGTGGATGCTTTTGTAAAAAAAGCAGCGGAGTATGACCATCCCCTTTTAGAGCGGGAAATCAAGCCCTGCGCACTGGTATCTGTTTCCAGGGACGACAGTGGGAACGGAGTGGTAAGCGCCCGGGAGGACATTGGAGAAATGGAGAAAAAGCTTCTGCGAAAAGGCGACAGCATCTGCATGGATTTTGGAGACCATCATGTAGGGTATGTTACTTTGCGGCTGGAATCAGCAGGAAGTCCGCAGGATGCGCCGGCTTATTTAAGACTGAAATTTGCGGAAATCCCCAATGAGATTTTAGATGATTCTTCTACTTATAAGGGATGGATCAGCAAGGGATGGATTCAGGAAGAGTACATCCATATTGATGTGCTGCCATGCGAGCTTAAGCTTCCCAGAAGATATGCGTTCCGTTATCTGGAGGTGCTTGCCATTGATACTTCCGCAAAGTTCCAGGTTGTGGTAAAGGATGCTGCCCTTACTGCGGTATCTCTGGTTTCCATGGATAGTGTCAAACCCCTCGAGAATCTTCCGGAGGATCTTAAGAAGATTGACCGTGCCAGCTTAAAAACACTGCAGGATTGTATGCAGCATGTGTTTGAGGACGGCCCTAAGCGTGACCGGAGACTTTGGATCGGAGATCTTCGCCTGCAGGCAAAGGCAAATTACGCTACCTTCAAAAACCTGGATCTGGTAAAAAGGTGTATGTATCTTTTCGCGGGGCTGATCCGGGATGACGGAAAGATTGGAGCCTGCCTGTTTACTGAACCGGTGATGCAGGTGGATGATACCTTTTTATGGGATTATTCTCTGTTTTTTGTGTCCATTCTTTATGATTATTATCAGGAAACAAAAGACATGGAAATTCTGAAGGAACTCTGGCCTACCGCTTATTGTCAGATCAAGCTGGCCCTGGAGGACATGAAGGATGGAGTCCTGGATACAGAGAGTAATCCTATGGTCGCTTTTATCGACTGGAAAGACGGGCTGGACCGTCAGGCCGCTGCACAAGGTGTATGGATCTATTGTCTGCGCCAGGGAGAAGTTCTTGCAGAGATCGTAGGAGACGAGAAGGCGAAGGAACATATAGCCCAGCTCTTGGAAGAAGCTTTAAAAAATGCGGTGGAGGTTTTTTGGGATGAAGAGCAGGAGTTTTTCGTAAGTGGGAAGAGCCGGCAGGTTTCCTGGTCCAGCCAGGCATGGATGGTCCTTGCAGATGTGTTTGACAAGGAAAAGAGCAGGAAGCTGATGCTGCATCTGCTGGAAGAAAATCCTGAGATGGGAATGAGCACTCCGTATGCTTATCATCATATAATAGAAGCGCTCCTTCATGTAGGGGAGAAAGAAAAAGCCTTGGAACTGATGCGTACTTACTGGGGCGGCATGATAAAGCTGGGGGCGGATACCTTCTGGGAGGCATTTGATCCAAACGATCCGAATGCATCCCCCTATGGAAATACCCAGGTGAATAGCTTCTGCCATGCATGGAGCTGTACGCCGGCCTGGCTGTTAAGAGAATACTTCTGAAAATGAACAGGAGAGTAAAAAGCTATGACGGGTATCCGCAGCTTTTCGCTCTCCTGTTCCATTAAAACTTTTTCCACTTCCGCAGGCGTGTCCAGCGTGATAAGTCTGTTCTTTATGGCATCCAAAGAAAAACCCAGGGATTTTAAAGCCTGAATCTGATGCAGCCTTATCATATCCTTATAAGTGTAAAGCCTGCGTCCTCCCGGACTTTTTCCCGAAGGAGAAAGCAATCCTTCCCTATCATAATACTGCAAAGTCCTCACTGTCGTCCCCATCCTCTTTGCCAACTCCCCAAACATCATAAAATTGTCCGACATAACCTTATTTTCCTCCATAAAACGAATTATCTATCCTCATTATATTTCATAACCTAACGTTATAAGCAAGTTGAAAAATGTTTTTGAGTTCTGCTGCGTTTTACCGGCGTCCGTATTTCTACAATATTGCATCCGCCAACCGCACCGTGCTATAATAAAGCCAGCAAAACACACTGCCGGTAAGGAGTACCGCAAATTCATAACCAGGAGGAAAAACGTATGAAAAAGTTAAAAACACTTCTGCTCATCCTATTGGCTTGTCTAACTCTCTCCGCCCCAACCTATGCGGCGGAAATTATTCCGGAGGCCACACCTGCGCCTACGGAAACTCCATCTCCCACCCCTACGCCGGTTCCAATCTTAAAGGATGGCTGGCACAAATCAGAAAACGGAAAAAAACAATACATTAAAAAGGGTGTTCCCCTTACAGGAATTCAGAAAATCAGCGGGAAAGTATACTGCTTCGATTCTGACGGATTTTTGGTGACAAACAACTGGTACATAAAAGGAAATAAGAAATACCGTACGGATAAAAACGGCATTATGATGAAAAACCGTCTTATCACAGTGAAGAAAAAGGTTTATTATCTGTCCTCTAACGGTACGGTTCTGAGAGGATGGAAAAAATTCAGCAATGGCCGTTCCTATTTCGATGCTAATGGCGTACGTGCAACGGGATTAAAAAAAATTGGAAAATATACTTATTATTTTAATGGAAAAGGAATCATGCAGACCGGAACTGTCAAGGTAAAAAACAATACCTATTATTTAAAAGACAACGGACAGATGGAGGCCAGAAAAACAGGAAGCAAATATTATAACGCCTCCGGAAAAGCTATGAGCAAGGTACAGGCCAACGATTTCGAGACTCTTCAGAGAGCAAAAGGAATTGTTAAAAAGATCACCACCTCTAAAATGACGAAAAGCGAAAAACTGAAAAAATGTTTCGATTGGGTAATCTCAAAGCCTTATGTGACGCGAAGAACTTTCAGCAATACGGCTGGCTGGCCGGCTGTCTATGCCAATGATCATTTTGTCATGGGAGGCGGAAACTGCTTTTCTGATGCGGCTGCTTTCGCTTACTTAGCCAAGGCACTGGGGTACACTAAGATCTACGTTTGCGTGGACAGCGATGGAAGAGGCGGCAGCGGGCACAGCTGGGCGGAGATCAACGGTCTGGTATATGATCCGCTTTTTGCGGAGGCTAAAAGCTACAGCAAAAATTATGGAGTGAAATATGGGGTTTACATCCTGCATCCTATTCTTCATATAGCTGTGTGACCTGAAAAATCTGTTTATAAGTTTCGAAAAGCTGGATGGTTACAGCCGCTGCTGGCTGCTGTGCGTTCAAAGGTGTCTGGAAGAGGAAGGATTTTTCATTAGCTTCTTGAAAGCACTTTTGCAGAATGTTAAAATAATAGGGAAAAACCAAGAAGGAAGAGGGAGGATTTATGAAAAGAGTAAAAGTGGTGTTTCTGGCTCTTTGCGCAGTCATGCTGTTCGCCCTATGTGTTCCCGCAGCAGCATCGGCAGATGTACAGACAAGTACAGAAGAGAATGTGGAAACGGTAAAAAACGGCCTGAAAAAAGAAGGCGGCAAGTATTATTATTATGTAAATGGAAAAAAGGTAAAACGTACCTGGAAAAAGATCAACGGAAAAAGGTATTACTTTACTTCTAAATACTTTGCTGCCACAGGATGTTTTAAGGTAAGCGGGAAACTGTTCGTATTCCGGTCGAACGGACAGCTGGCAGAGTCGTCCAAGCCTGCCATTATCAATGTAGGTTCCAGCTCCTATTATGTAAATAAGAATGGAGTGGCCGCTACAGGGTGGCTGAAGATCGGGAAGAAGCTGTATTATGCGGGGACAGCGGGAAAGCTTATGAAAAACCGCACCTACCAGGGGATTACCTTTACGAAAACAGGGGCAGCGAAAAACGACACGGCGGCACAGTTAAAGCTAAAAACCATGAGTATCGCGTCTTCCATCACGAAATCTTCTATGTCCAAGTCGGAAAAGCTTCGGGCGTGCTGGAATTATGTGGTGGGCGGAAAGATCCGCTATAGTTCTTATTATCCTAATTTAAATAAAACAGGATGGCAGAAAGAAACGGCCCTGCGTACTTTGACTACCGGAAGAGGGAACTGCTATGGCTTTGCCTGTGCCTTTGCGGCGCTTGCAAGCGAGGTAGGGTATAATCCTTATGTGATCTGCGGACGGGTGGCAGGAAACCGTGATGGAGCTTCGGACGGACTCACCAGACATTGCTGGGTAAAGATCGATAATCGCTATTATGATCCGGAAGCCCAGTATGCAGGATGGTATCCCGGCGTATATGGATACGGAAGCTATAATATTTATCATACTATCCAGAAAACAGTGAAATTTATATGACAACAACAAAAGGCATGAGAAAGTCATGCGGTTTAAAGGGAGAATGCTTATCAGACAAAGCATTCTCCCTTTTTTTCGGAGAGCATTGAAGATGACTCGGGATGCCAGTATTTTTACAGCGTAAGGGTGATAAAATAAGTTATATGTCACACCCGAACCATGCACTTGCTGCGTGGTTACGGGACAGAATGACTCTAAAATCAGGAAAATCTCCATGGCTTGGCTTTGGAAATCATAGACTTTGGTATAGGGCTGTGCTATAATATAAAAGAAAAAAGGAAAAGCCATAAGGAGGATAAAAATGAAAAAGGAAGGGCTTTGCAGAAAAATGCTTTTGCTTTTATTGACCCTTTGTCTTACCTTTACCAGCGTGCCGGTCATGGCGGCAGAAGAGGTGCCGGTAAACGTAACAGCCACTGCCGCTTCGGTAAAACAGGGCTGGGTAAAAGAAAAAGTAGGATACTGCTACTATGTTAAGGGAAAGAAGATCACCAATGCCTGGAGGACCATCAGCGGAAAGAGGTATTATTTCGGCGCCAATGGAGCAAGAAAAACAGGCTGGTACACAATAGGAAACAAATCCTATTATTTTAATTCCCAGGGTGTCTGCCAAAAGAGTAAAAAAATCGATGCAGCATTGGTAAAGACTATGGACAAGATCATCAAAAATGGTAAGATCACCGAAAACACTGCGGACAGCGCAGCGTTAAAGAGATTGTTCACCTATTGTACTAAGAATTTTAAGTACCAGCGTGTGATGGGCTTTAAGCCGTCAAGCGGATGGGAATACACCTATGCTAAACGAATGCTGACAACGAAAAAAGGAAGCTGTTATCATGACGCTGCAGCATTTGCTTTTTTAGCGAAGAGGGCTACCGGACTTCCAGTGCGTATCTGTATTGGAACCAGCAATGCGTTTAATACGAAAAACTGGCAGGCCCATGGATGGGTGGAGATCAAGATCGGAAATACATGGTATACTTATGACACCAACGCAAACAGATTTTCTTCCCTGAGAAAAGGAAAATGGTACCAGCAGAAACGTACAGCCATGGAGGGGAAGATTTATAAAACACAGAAAACATTTAATGTACTGCTGTAATATATAGGAAAGAAAATTAAAATCTGGTGCAGGATAAAGGTTTGTCATATTTTTATGGCAAACCTTTATTACCGTGAGCAACGAGCCAAGCGGACATGCTTGCCTGTTCATTTGGCAGTTGCCGCGAG
>DWYZ01000184.1 GCA_019118425.1 Candidatus Blautia faecavium
AAAATGCACCCACTTATCTTCCTTATTATCCCGAAGACCGGAAATATGTACTGGATCATCTGGAAAAGCTGGTGGTAAAAGATGTGGCGGAAGCCGGAGGATACGGGGTGATCTTCGGAAATGAACTGAGCCGGGAAAAACTTTCCCAGATGAAGGAGATCATAAAAAAAGAACCCAGAAGATTCATTGCTCAGGAGGTCATTGATTTTCAGGATATGAAGGTTTCAGAAGGGGATGGAACGGTACTGCGAAAGGCGGATCTGAGAGCTTTTGTACTGTCCGGAAAGGAGACGAAAGTCTGGGCCAGCGGCCTGACCAGGTTTTCCAGAAACCCGGATTCCTTTGTTGTAAATTCATCACAGGGAGGAGGATTTAAAGACACATGGGTATTATCTCAATAGAAAAAGCAGATCATCTTTATTGGCTGGGGAGGTATACAGAAAGAGTATATACCACGCTGCGGGTATTTTTTCATATCTATGACCATATGATCGAACAGCCGGAAGGCATTTATGCAAAGTACTGTAAAAGACTGAATATCCCGGATGTTTATACTTCTAATAAACAGTTTGCCCAGGCTTATCTTTTTGATGAGGATAATCCGGATTCTGTAGTATCCAATATGAAGCGGGCCTATGACAATGCTGTGGTACTTAGAGAAGAATTAAGCAGCAATGTGCTGTCTTATGTCCAGCTTGCCCTGGATACTTTTCAGGCCTGTAAAAAGACCACGGCACCTCTTCTGGAACTGCAGCAGGCCATTGACTATCTGCTGGCTTTCTGGGGCTGCGCAGACGATTACGTGGATCAGGAAGACTGCAGGAATATTCTGAAATGTGGAAAATACGTAGAAAGACTGGATCTTTTCATCCGGCTGGATTATCACAGAGAAGATCTGGAAAAAGAATACAGAAAGCTGGTTAACCGGCTTTATAAAGCAAATTTAGATTATAATAAGGAAAATCTGAAGCACCTGGAACAAATCATTATGGATAAGGGCCAGCAGAAATCTTATGATCAGGAGGCACTGGGCTGCCTGGGAGGTTTGATCTCCTGAGCAGCCGGCAGGTGATATGAAAAAATTAAGATTTATATACAGAATGGAAATCCAATTTTCATCTCCGGTGAACAGCCATTATTTTGCCCTGCGCTGTATCCCCGGAGACTGTTCACGGCAGAGGATTGCTCTGACAGAACAAAACATTTATCCTGCAGACTATCTGGCCAGGACAAAGGACGGATTTGGCAACATCCGGCTCAGCGGGTGCTGCCAGGGACCTCATGAGACTTTTGGATATACCATAGCCGGGACAGCTCTGACCAGGGGAATGGAAGCGGTAAAAGAGCCCCTTCACCCCATGTACCGGTATCCATCGGCCTATACCCGTCCTGTTCCGGAAATAGCCGTCTTTGCCGGGAAAGCGGAAAAACTATGCCGGAAACTTGGCAAAAAACAGAATCTGGAAAAGGCCGTCTGTGTTATGGGAATGCTCTATGAGGGCTTTTCCTATGAGCCGGGATCTACAGATATCAGCACCACAGCAGGGGAGGCTTTGAAACAGGGAAAAGGCGTATGCCAGGATTATGCTCATATCATGACGGCGGTACTCCGATATATGGGAATCCCTGCCAGATATGTGGCAGGATTGATGATCGGAGAAGGGTATACCCATGCCTGGGTAGAAGTTTATACCCGGGATGGCTGGTATGGACTGGACCCGACGAACAATCTGCATATTGACGAATATTATATTAAACTTGCCCATGGAAGAGACTACGGAGACTGTGTGACAGACCGGGGCTGCTTCCGTGGAACGGCTGGGCAGGTACAGAAAATTTATGTAAAGGTGGAGGAAATAAAAAATGACGGAAACAGTGGTGGCAATGAAACTGCCGGTGGATGAAAGCCTGCGGATCCGGAAAAACCGGGTCATGCCCACCCACCCCACAGGAGAAGAAAAGCGGATCGCAGTGGTAACCGGTACTCATGGAGACGAACTGGAAGGTCAGTTTGTCTGCTATGAGCTTCTTCGGAGGCTGAAGGCGGAGCCGGAAGGGCTGAAAGGGATCGTAGATGTATATCCGGCTTTGAACCCTCTGGGAATTGATTCTATCACCAGAGGGATTCCTATGTTTGACCTGGATATGAACCGGATCTTTCCGGGGAATGATGAAGGCCCTATGATGGAGTCTTTGGTCTGTGGACTGACGGAGGACCTGAAAGGAGCTGATCTCTGCGTGGATATTCATGCCAGCAATATTTTCCTTATGGAACTGCCTCAGGTGCGGATCAATGAGCTCACGGCAGAGAAACTGGTCCCTCTGGCACAGGATATCAATGTGGATTTTGTATGGGTGCATGCCAACGCTACCGTGCTGGAATCTACTTTGGCTTACAGCTTAAACCAGGCTGGCACCCCTACTCTGGTGGTGGAGATGGGAGTAGGGATGCGCATTACAAAGGCCTATGGATATCAGCTTGTGGAGGGATTGTTAAATGTTATGAAGACCCTGGGGATCTGGGAGGGAGAAGTAGGAGAAATCCGAAAGCCTATCGTGTCCGCAGACCAGGAAATCGGTTATCTGAATGCAGACTGTGCAGGGATCTATGTTCCCCGGGTACAGATCGGAGAACAGGTAAAGGAAGGAGACCTTCTGGGAGAGATCCTCAATCCTCTTACCGGAGATGTGGAGCAGGCAGTGAAAGCCCCTATTTCCGGCATGATATTTACAAGAAGAGAGTATCCGGTAGTCTACAGCGGCTCCCTGCTGGGAAGGATACTGGGAGGTGGAAAAGCATGAAAAAGACAGAAATTTTTACCCTTGGCTCACCCTATAGGGAAGACCTGAAGATAACCGGGTATACTTTCGGACAGGGACAGAAGTCTGCCTGCATAGTGGGAAGCATAAGAGGCAATGAAGTCCAGCAGCTCTATGTCTGCTCTCAGATTGTAAGGAAGCTTGAAGAACTGGAGGCAGCAGGAAAAATCACCAAGGATAAAGAAATCCTGGTGATACCTTCCATAAACCATCATGCCATGAACATCGGAAAGCGGTTCTGGCCTGTGGACAATACGGACATTAACCGGATGTTTCCGGGATACGATCTGGGAGAGACTACCCAGAGGATCGCAGCAGGAGTATTTGAAAAGGTGAAGAACTATGATTATGGTATCCAGTTCGCAAGTTTCTACATGCCCGGGGACTTCATTCCCCATGTCCGTATGATGGATACAGGAAAGCAGAACACCAGCCTGGCAGGTCTTTTCGGCCTTCCTTATGTGGTCATTAGAAAGCCCCGGCCCATTGATACCACCACTTTGAATTACAACTGGCAGATCTGGGATACCAGCGCCTTTTCTGTCTATACTGCAGAGACGGACTTCATAGACGAAGAATCCGCCCGGCAGGCAGTCTCTGCTGTCCTTCGCTTTCTTACCAGAATGGGGATCCTGAAATATAATTGCCATAACGGCTATATTGCCACCGTGATCCATGAGGAGGAACTTATGTCTGTCAGGACCAATACAGGAGGGATCTACAGAAGACTCTGCCGGCCTGGTGATGAGGTTTATACCGGACAGCCTCTGGCAGAAATCTTGGATCCCTATGAGGGATATGTAATGTCTACCATCTTATCCCCTACAGATGGAATTATCTTTTTCACCCACAAAAAACCTCTGGCTACAGAGAGCGAAGTGATCTGCAAGATTATACGGCGGCTGCATAACTGATAAACAATCCGATTAAAAAGATCAGAGAACTGGGAACTGCCTAAAAGGGAGCATATTACTCAGGACATCTGATCTTTTTGTATGTTATGCCTCAGAAGTATTGACGAAAGGGAGATTTCAGTATAATTTATAGATGATAGATATATATAGAAGATCTATATAAAATGAAAATGTTGCGAAAGGAGGCAGGATTATGGGAGATGGAAAAATTGATAAAAGTCTTCTTTCTGGAAGCACCACTTTACTTCTTCTTCAGCTTTTGTCAGAAAAGGATATGTACGGCTATGAGATGATCGAAACTTTAAGAGACCGGTCTCAAAATATTTTTGAACTGAAAGCAGGGACTCTTTATCCCCTTCTTCACGGGCTGGAGGGGAAGAAGTATCTGGAATCCTATGAACAGGAGGCGGGAGGAAAGACCAGGAAGTATTATAGGATCACCAGAGCAGGAAGAAAACATCTGGAAGAGAAGAAAAAGGAGTGGGAGACTTACACCGGTGCAGTAGGCCGTGTCCTGGGAGGGCCTGCCTATGGAAGTATATGAGTATTTAGATCAGGTAGAAAAACAGATACGCCAGGAGGCTGTGCGGGAAGAGATCCGGACAGAACTGCGGCAGCATATTGAAGACCAGGCAGATATTTATCAGGAATCTGGCATGAACCGTAAAGACGCTGTAGAAAAGGCAGTAGAGGATATGGGAGACCCGGTGGAGACGGGCGTGCAGCTGGATATGGTCCACCAGCCACAGCTGGATAAAAAGCTGATGCTGGCAGTGGCACTTATATTAACAGCAGAAGCAATCCTTCAGATTTTCTATTATTTGAGGATAGAAAGACAATCCCCAGTTTTTTCTACTGCGGCCATGCTTTTGTTTGGCCTGATAAATTTTCTGTGGATGTTAATGTTTGCGGCAAAAAGCTTTTTTTCCCAGAAATTTCATGAAGCATCAACATGGTTTGGCATGTGGCTGTCAATTGCTGTTTTAGGAGCTGTTTTCGGGGGAGTGGGAATCAGCGGAGCGGAGACATTTGGCCGTACCAGCCCGGAAGTTCTGCAAAGAGCGGCAAGCATGCTCATTATTATGCTTCCAGCTATGTATGGGGGAATGATTTTTGGCTATCGGGAGAAAAAGAAGGGATTCCTAAGGCTTATGGTTATGTTTGCTGCGGATCTGCTTCTGGGCCTTCTGATTGGCGGCGGCATCTGTATGGCCTTTTTGGTGCCTGTTCACATGGCTCTCCTGACAACAGGGATAAAAAAGAACTGGTATGGGGAAAAAAGAAAGAAACTTTTGGGAAGGATGTGGATTCTTTCTGGCATTTTGTCCT
>DWYZ01000185.1 GCA_019118425.1 Candidatus Blautia faecavium
AATTGTTCGATTTTTTTCTTCAAAGCTGTTCACCTATTGTCCTTGCTCATTCTTCGTTACTGTGCCTTTCATTATACACCACAACGCCTGCATGCGCAAGAAAACGACAGGATTTGCCAATGGCAATAAGATAAGGGTTTGACATGCAATAGATAAGGCGCTGTCTCTTCTTTTACGAAGACAGACAGCGCCTCAATAGGCGGTTCGTTATTTTATATCCGAGCTTAAGACCTCTTCCCTTATAGGAATGGACGCCGTAGCTCCCGGGCGGGATACGGCTATCGCAGACGCTTTTGCTGCCAAAGAAAGGCCTTCCTGTACAGGCATTCCATCGATGATCGAGGAGATAAAATACCCGGTAAAGGTATCCCCTGCCGCTGTGGTATCCACAGCCTTTACCTTAAAGATGCCCTGACGGTAGATCCCGCTTTCATCCTGATATACAGATCCTTCGCCTCCTAAGGTGAGTACGATCTTAGCCTTAGGATACAGTTCCTTTATCCTGGCAAGGATCTTCTCCGGCTCTTTTTCACCCGTGATCTGATACCCCTCGATCTCATTGACTAAAAACAGGCTCACCTTGGACAGATCGCAGGTATCCAGAGCGCTGTCATAGGGAGAGGGGTTTAAAATGATCATCATTCCCTTTTCATAGGCTGCATCAATAATGTAGTCCAGCTCGTTGATCTCATTCTGGAGAAGGATGATATCCCCTTTTTCAAAGGAAGAAAGAACAGAATCCACAAACTCTCTGGTCATGCTCCGGTTCGATCCCCCGAAAAGAAGGATGCAGTTCTGTCCCTCCTTATCCACCTGGATCACCGTATGGCCTCCAGGTCCGGGAATTTTACGAATAAAGTCTGTGTTCACCCCATTCTCCTTACAGGTTTCTAAAAGAACATCCCCTTCCTCTCCGATCATTCCGGCATGGTATACAGGAATCCCGGCCTTGGCAAGGGCGATGGACTGATTCAGACCCTTCCCACCACAGAAAGTTTTACGGTCCGATGACGCCAGTGTTTCCCCTGGAATCAGAATATGATCCACCTGATACACATAATCCAGATTCAGAGATCCAAAATTCAATACCTTCATAGTCTTCCTCCTTCTGACGCACCTTACTCACGGAGTACGTTGGCTGCGTTAATAATAGTAAATTTGGAATGTTACTTCCAAACTATTCGCTCCTTATCTTTAAAGTCTTTTATAATAAGAAAACTTCCACATACATAGTTATGCTTTCATAAAGTTTAACATTTGTACAGGCAGTTGTAAAGCATTCTTGCAAACAAACCTGCCGCCTATCCCTGCTTAACGGCCGATTGAATCTCTTTGTCAAAAAGCCGTATGTCATTATACGTCCGCATTTCCTTGATCATCCAGTTTCTTCTTATATGCCGTGTTCTCCCACGGGGAATGTATTTTCCGCAATTCTTACAGCTTGCCTGATGTCCCATCCCGCTGCTTTTGCCGCATATCCCAAAAGCGATATAATATCTGCAAATTGTCTCTCCGCATTTTTCCATAGTAATCTCCTTTCTGCCGCTCCCGCCTTAAATGGAAAAATGCAGCCGCTTTCGCATCTCTCTTCTTCCCATACTGGCGGAAACTGCCTTGAAAAGCACTTTACCTTGCTTTGGATAATTGATTTCAATATAGAAAAAAATCCCTTGTCTGTCAAGGGATTCCACGGATTGTTCATATAATTCACAAACCTTTCATACATAAGGTAAAAAGGCAGAATCTTCTATGCCCGTGTTCCTAAAACACCTTGCCATTGGGGCCTAAAATTCAAATCTCTTCTGCCTTTTCCTATCTGTCCAGGTACCTGATCTTTGCCTGAAGTCTTCCTTTTTTGTCAGTCTTAAGGACCGCATAGCTTGGCCTTCGTCCGTCCTGTCTAGGGAAGGACAGGCTTCCCGGATTCAAGGCAAGCACACCATCCCTCTCCAGAATCATCGGTTTATGGGTATGGCCAAAAAACACTGCCTGGCAGTTTCTGGCCCTTGCCTCCTCAATGATCCCGTATATGTCCATAGAAACCCCATAATAATGTCCATGGGTCACCAGTATTTTATTATCCCCGATCCGGATCTCCTCTTCTCTTGGAAGATCCGAAAAAAAGTCATTATTTCCGGATACAATACAGCATGGACATTCTGCCAGGGCTTGTATGTAAAACTCTCTTCCTTCCACATCTCCGCAGTGGATCAGCATATCCACAGGCGCTTCCCTTCGGACTGCCTCTTCCAGCTTTTCATCTCTTCCGTGCGTGTCGCTTACGATCAGTACCTTCATCTCAGTTCTTCCTTCATAGCCCGCAGGGCCTTCCCTCTGTGGCTGATTTTATTTTTTTCTTCCATGGACAATTCTGCGGAGTAACAACCATATTCCGGAAGATAAAAAATAGGGTCGTATCCGAATCCATTTTCTCCCTTTTCTTCGTATCCAATGCGGCCTTCCATGACGCCTCTTGCGGTCTTTACGGTTCCGTCAGGAAAAACTGCTGCTATGACACAGACGAATCTTGCAGTACGTTTTTCATCCGGCACACCTTCCAGTCGTTTTATAAGACTTGCATTTTTTACGTGGTAAGAGGTGTCCTCGCCCATATAGCGTGCAGAATAGACCCCCGGTTCCTTATTCAAATAGTCGATCTCCAGCCCCGAATCATCTGCCAGAACGATCTCCCCGGTCATCTCACAAATAGTCTTCGCCTTAATCACAGCGTTCTCTTCGAAGGTTTTTCCGTCCTCTACGATATCCGCCTGGATTCCGGCATCCTTTAAGGAAAGGACCTCCACGTCCAGATCCTTTAATATTTCTCGTATCTCTTTCATTTTTCCCTGATTTCCAGTTGCAAAAATAATCTTTTTCACTTTTAGAATCCTTCTTTCATTCTCATTATATAAGCAGCCTTCTTTGCAGGCAGCAGAGGATTATTGATTTATTCCCGCAGCCGCCCAGTAAGTATGGACATATAACTATGATTTTTTCTTTGGAGGGCGCGGGCCAAGGAACTGATAGTAATATGTTTTCAGCATGCCATTGTAGATCTTTCTGTTTTTATCTGCCTTTCTTCCTATGGCGCTTTCTGCCTGTTCGTAAGAAGTGATCAGATACATTGACCATTTGTCCAGCCTGTTAAAGCTTTCCCCGATTTCCTGGTAAAGCTGGCGAAGGGCTTCTTTTTCTTCCAGTCTTTCTCCATAGGGCGGAT
Source organism: Candidatus Blautia faecavium (assembly GCA_019118425.1). Taxonomy (GTDB): domain Bacteria; phylum Bacillota; class Clostridia; order Lachnospirales; family Lachnospiraceae; genus Blautia_A; species Blautia_A faecavium. The sequence goes on from DWYZ01000185.1 coordinate 3,221, forward strand.
TTGTGATGATAAATCCGTAGGGCTTTGGATGATGGAGCTCTTTTACCGGACGTTTCTGAAAATGTATCAGCTTCTCTACCCCTGCAAGCCTGGCATTTTCACGGGCCGCCCGAACGGCCTCCGGGTCAATGTCGTAGCCCTGTATGTCTGTGTCTATATTCAGATTTATACGTTCATTGGCCTCTTCCACCGCATCGTACCAGCACTTCCTTGGTACCAGATGACGCCATTCCTCTGCTAAAAAAGAGCGGTTCATCCCCGGAGCGATATCTGCCGCCATCATGGCCGCTTCTATAGGAAAGGTTCCGCTTCCGCAGAAGGGATCCACCAGGACCCTGTCTTTCTTCCAGGGGGTCAGCATAATGAGGGCTGCCGCAAGAGTCTCTGTGATGGGCGCTTTCACGGTCATCTGCCTGTATCCCCGCTTATGGAGGGATACTCCGGAGGTATCAATGCCGATCGTGGCCACATCTTTCATAAAAGCCACCCTTATGGGAAAACTGGCGCCGTCCTCCGAAAACCAGGAGACTCCGTACACGCCTTTCAGCCTCTCTACAATGGCTTTTTTCATAATAGACTGGATATCGGAAGGGCTGAACAGTTTGCTCTTAACCGAGTTAGCCTTTGCCACCCAGAATTTCCCGTCCACAGGGATAAATTTCTCCCATGGAAGAGCCTTGGTCTTATCAAAAAGTTCTTCAAAGGTAGTGGCCTTAATCTCCCCTGCCTTCAAAAGGATCCGCTCTGTGGTGCGGAGAAATATATTCGCGTCTGCGATTCCCTGGGCGTCCGCCCAAAAAGTCACCTTGCCGTCTTCGACCTTGCTGATCTCATATCCCAGTTCCTGGATTTCTCTCTTTAACACAGCCTCCAGGCCAAAATGGCAGGGTGCGATCAATTCCCATTTTTCCATGGTATCCTCACTTTATAATTTTAATTCTTTTACTATATTTCCCTGAAAATCCTTAATAAGAAAGATTCCTTCCTCAAAAATACCGTAGGTAGGAGGGTTTCCCTCCTTAGGGATGGATACGGAGCCGGGATTTAAGAGAATATAATTTTCTCTCTGCTCCGCCTTAAGTACGTGGGTATGGCCATGGATCAGGATATCTCCCTCCCGGATAGGAGGCAGGTTGTCCTGGTTATACACATGTCCATGTGTGGCATAAAAGGTTTTTCCGCCGATTTCTAAAATACAGTAATCCGCCATCACAGGAAACTCCAATACCATCTGGTCCACTTCCGCCTCACAGTTTCCCCGCACTGCATAGATCAGCTGCTTCATCCCATTTAACATGGCGGTCACTTCCTTGGGAGCGTAATCCTTTGGCAGGTCGTTTCTGGGGCCATGATAAAGCAGATCGCCCAGAAGAACCAGGCGCTCTGCCTTTTCCTCCTGAAATGCTTCCAGCATCTTCCGGCAAAAGTATGCCGAACCATGAATGTCTGACGCAAACATGTATTTCATAAACGTTTCTCCTTTAGTCTTTTGATTTTGTTTCCTTTACCTTATCATGCATTTCGTGAAATTACAAGGTTTCTTCCGCGATATGATTCAAAACCGCCGATAACGGATCTGGCCTCATATCCCTTTTTTTCCATCTGTCTGGCTGCCGCCATGCTGGCTCCGCCTCTGTCACAGTAAAAGATCAGCAGTTTTCCCTTGGGCAGGACGCTGTGTTCTTCCAGCTCCTGATAGGGAATATTCACCGCCGCACGTATATGTCCTTGCTTATAGGATTCCCTGTCCCGCAAATCTATGACCAAAACGTCTTCGCGTTCTATATAATCATCCAGCATTTTCGCTGATATAGCCTCAACCGGAAACATAATAAACTCCTTTTTTATTCTATCATATGAAAAGCACGAAAAAAAGCTCCGGCCGTGCCGAAGCTTTTTCTCTTAGAAGAAGGGGGAGAAGCAGTCTGTACTAATATCTGCTGGAATAGTCGTCCTGTTCAGAATCATACGCATTTGTCATTTTACTTTTGGAACTGCTTTTCGCACTGTTTTTGCCGCAGTTTTTTCCGCAGTCCTGTGCATTTCTGGTGTTCATCTCATTCTTATTGCTTGTCTTGCTGGTTGTCTTGTTTTCTGTTCCATAATTCTTTGCCATTTGAATATTCCTCCTTATGCAGTTAGCCTCGCAGCCGCAATCTGCTTTTGCGACTGCGTATTTACTACATTGCTTATTGTTCCTAAAACTTTATAGAATATTCAAGAATTTTTGTTGCTTTTTTTTCCAATTTATATTATAATCATTTTGTAAAAAGAATTTACCCTCAAAAATTTTTTTTACATAACCCCTTATTTAATTATTTATACTCCCCTCGAAACACCCGCCAGCTCCCCTGGTGGGTGTTTCACATTGTGTATGAAGTGCGGGAAGTATGAGAAATACTAGGGTTTTCGGCTTTTCCAGCACAAAGGTTGGGACATACGTAAAGAATAATTTTTTGTCCAGTCTCATGCACTGTAGGGAGTTTGACCCAAATTTGACCCAATTCTGGGCTTACAGCTTTTAAAAGTACCCTTCTGAAATAGTTTTAGAATAGTTTTGCGATCTTTTGCATCTCACTGATTTTTACATTTGGCAATACATGACTATAAATATCCATTGTCATTGTAATAGATGTATGTCCTAGCAATTCCTGCATTACCTTAGGCGGTATCCCATTTTCCAGACCCCGGGTAGCAAAGGTATGCCTAAGCTCGTGGAAGCGGAAAATGGACGAAGGTCATGGAATCGACAACTAAGAATATCGTATATTAACGACAAAAAGGCTGTGGAAATCTCTCCACAGCCTTTTCTATATCTGGCTCTG
>DWYZ01000186.1 GCA_019118425.1 Candidatus Blautia faecavium
TTTCTCTTTTTCTCTTTCTATTTGCTTCTGCAGTTCTGTGAACCGGTCATTTTCGCCTGTTTCAAGGACAGCCTTTTCAGCTTTCGTCCTTTCCAATTTAGCCAACAAAAACTCCAGATATTCTATATCACTTTTTCTCCGCTTCTTAAACCGTTTCGAAAACAGATTCATCTTTTTATCCTCTCAATAAAATATTTTATGCACCTTGCCTTGTAATATTTTGAAAAATAGAAAAGCTGCAATTTCTCTGTTCCCCAGAGTTGATTGCAGCCGAACTACCTTGTTCTGACCTTTTTAGGTTTCACTTAAGGCTTCTAACTTTGCGTCCCTATATTTCTATAGGTTTGCCCACTGTATTTATCCTGACACTATGGCACGCATCAGAATTTATATCTTTTTAAGCGGATATATAAATTCGCTTTTGTTTTAGATATATCCTTAAAAATTTGTAAATATTTTACTATAATCGTCATTCTCTGTCAACTTTTTTATCAAAATTTTCATAGCAGCCGCACCTTCTTCTTCACTTCCCCATTTACATTTCCCTCCCGCCATGCTATATTAGATCCATGAAATTACTTATCACTTTATTAAAACCATTATCCTTTCTCCCAGCCATCATCGTCATGTATCTGATCTATTCATTTTCCGCCCAGACCGGGGAGGTGTCCGGGGATTTAAGCTATAAAATCAGCTATCAGATTGTAGAGACCACGAACGAAGTACTGGATCAGGGAAAAAGCTATGATGAACTGGCAGCGGCCGCAGACGGCATCCACTATTATGTAAGGAAAGCAGCTCACATGAGTATTTATTTTCTCCTTGCCATAACAGTTTCTTTTCCTCTTTATGTATATCGGATCCGCGGCTTCTGGCTGATGCTTTTAGCAGGCATTATCTGTGTGGGATTTGCCGGGCTGGATGAATATCACCAGTCCTTTGTTGCAGGAAGAGGTCCCTCCATTAAAGACGTAGGCTTCGACAGTCTCGGTGCCTTTGCCGGCATACTTTTAGTGCAGCTTTTCTGCTGGTCCACTTTACATAATCCCGATAAACGCAAGAGAAAAAGAAGGCACCGTTCGAGATGATTTCTCGTACAGTGCCATTTTTTTATATCGAATCTTCCTGGGATGTTTCCTCATCCTTTTCCGGGCTGTTTTCCTCTTCCTGAAGCTTCTGCGCCAGATTTGCTCTTTGGGCTATGGTCATTTTCGAAGTTTTTTCCTCTGGGACAGCTTCTTTTTCCCGGGAAATGTTTTCGCTCTTTTCTCCTGCTTCTTCAGCCTTCTTTGCACGGTCTTTAATAAAAACATTCTTTCCCCCATTTATCAAAAGAAGAACGCCCACTATCAGGAACAAAATCCCGGCTATCATAAAGCCTCCGCTTGCTCCCTCATCTCCATTTATCACGCCCCTACACAGCTGATATCCGGTATATAAAAGATATGCTCCCGCAAGGAGCTGTATTATGTAGCTTCTGGTGGGAAGGCCCTGGCTGTTTTCTCTCTGGTCCGGCTGATTTTTCGCCTCCTGCTGCTCCTGTGTTTCTTTCTTTTGTTCCTCCATATCTTTCTCCTCTCTTTCCAATACAAGGCATCTGCTCTTTTGGTCTCGCTTTTCTGATACCTCCGGCATAAATCGCCTGATCTGCAGATCTCATTGTAGATCCCTGCTGGATTATCTTATCATCTTTCTGTCCAATAAGCAATTCTGTTTCTTAATCATCGTTTTACCCGAATCCATATTTTTCAAACCCGTACGACAGCATTAAGGAACTGTCTGTCTTCCCTCTTCTCAAGGCTAAAGACAGAGACCCATGGGAAATCCCCCAAAGTCTCTGCTCTAACCAGTTCTCCCTTATCTGAGTTGTCTGTAATTTCTCTTTTTGCGCAGCTTACCAAAAAGGCGATACACAAAAGAATCAACATGAGAATCACTCCGTTTTTCTTCATATATTGGAAATAGCTCCTTTCTCATCTGCCCGTTTCTGTTCTTTTAGGGCAGAGTCCGTCTGCTGTTAGCATTTCCCAATAAACGCATCTTATTCAGGATCCCATCTTTTTCTCTTAACTTAAAAGCCTTTTTTCTTCATGTAGACAGCCAGATCCCGATAGACCTGCTTTTTATTTGTCTCATTAAGAATCTCATGACGCATCCCGGGATAAAGCTTTCCCTTCACATCCACATAGCCGGCCGCACGCATTGCCTGAACCGCCTGGGCAAACTTACGCACACTTCCAATACAAGGATCCTCCGCTCCCGCCACAAAAAGCACCGGAAGATTTTTCCTGGTACAGCGCCAATGTTTTGTATCATACGCTTTTTTCATAAGGTCAAATAAAGCCAGGTACGCGTCATCTGTAAAAGTAAAGCCGCAAAGCTTGGATTCTCCATAAGCCTTATATATCGCCTTATCCGAACAAATCCACGCATTTTTATCCCGCTCCTTTGCAAAACGCGCCGCATAGCTGCCAAAGGAAAGCATTTCTAAAAACCTGCTTTTATGCCTTGGGCCAAACAGCAGCATTTCCGTCCTGGCAATCCCCGTTCCAAACGCACGGGCCGGATTTTTGCTCGGGGAGCCGCACACGATCAGCATATCCATGCAGTCGTCATGATCGGCACAATACGCTCTTACGGCAAGGGAGCCCATGCTGTGGCCGAACAGGATCAGCGGAAGTTCTGGAAAACGTTTGCGTGTCCTTTGATTTACCATATGGATATCTAAGAGCATTCCCTCTGCCCCGCCTCCATACATATATCCTAAATCGCCTTTATTTCTCACACTTTTTCCATGTCCCCGATGGTCATGGATCACTGTCACAAAACCTTGTCCGGCCAGATACTCCATAAATGGCAGATATCTCTCTTTATGCTCGCTCATTCCATGGACAAGCTGCACGATCCCCCGGTAATTTTCCTCGTCCGGTACCAATGTCAATACTGAAACTTTAAGGCCGTCCGCCTCAGAAGTAAAAAATTCCTCGTATTTTTTTGCCATATATCCACATCCTTTACCTGAGTCTTTCTTTTATGGTACCACAGGAAAAGCATTTTGTCCCGTATATTTTTCCCCGTATCAGCCTCTCTGTATCCGCTGATTTGCCAATAAGAAGGAATTCTGCTATAATAATCCTGTTTCCATTTATTTGGGATTTTAAAAACAAAAGTGTGAAAGTAAAATTTCGCATCTATCATGGCAGGCGCAGCCAACGTACTCCGTAAGTAAAATGCGTCAGAAAGAGGAAAATATGAATATACAAGATGAAACATTACAGGAAAACCTGTCTGAAACTTCTGCCGCAAAGAAGAAAAAGCGCCACACCGGCCTTATCATTTTTCTTGTCATCCTTGCGGCAGCTTTGATTGGAGGAGCTCTTTACTACTTCTATCAAAGGCAGCAGCCAGTCCAGACCGTAGAAGGATTTTTACAGGATATACAGACAATGGATTTCAATGGCATGAGTGCCTTTTTACAGGACGGCGATCTGAGCCAGCTGGATGAAGCCGACATACGGGATGAGACTTATGCAGGATTTTTTCAGGAAATCAACAGTAAAATGACCTATGACATCACAGAAAACCATTTCCGCATTACCAACGGCACGGCAAACGTAACTGCCCGCATCCGCTATATCGACGGTTCTAATATTTACAAAGAAACCATTACGGAATTTCTCCGTCAGATTGTTTCCACCGCTTTTTCCGGAGAGGATCTTACGGAACAGGAAACCAGAGAAACGCTTTCTTCTATCCTTCAGGAAAAAGCCCAGTCCGCACAAGACAGTTTTTCCGAAACCGAGATCACTTACCCGCTTATAAAAACGGAAAGCGGCTGGAAGATCCTTTCTCTGGATGAAGAAACAGTAACCTTTATGTCCGCGAACTTTAAAACAGTAGAAGACGAGATCAATCAGTCCCTTTCGGACATGGAGGCCGGCAATGGTTCTACCGCCCAGACTGCCCCGGAAGCAGCAGAAGGAGACAGAATTGATATGGATACGGATACCTTTTCCATACAGTACACGAACCATACGGTAGGCAGCGATTTCGGCGGCGATCCTTGCCTTATGGTATATTATGATTATACTAACAACGGCAGTTCCCCATCCAGCGCCATGGTAGACGTCAGTCTTCAGGCATACCAGAACGGCGAACTGTGCGATGCGGCGATCCCGGAAGTAAATGATCCTGCCATAGACAATTATATGTCAGAAATCCAGCCAGGGCAGACTGTAAATGTATGTCAGGCATTTTCCCTCAAGGATCAAAGCGATGTGACCCTTCAGGCAAGCGAAGCATTCAGCTTCAGCGGCAGTGCTTCCGCTTCCCAGATCATAAAACTTCAATGAGCATTTTAGGCGTCCGGTGCATATTTTTCTTTTTATCCGGTATACTATCCTCTATGAAAGGATGGTGACTTATGGGAAATAAATTTTTACAATATTTTGCACTGACCATTGTAGTTATCGGCGCAGTAAACTGGGGGCTTGTAGGTTTCTTTAACCTGAATCTTGTTTCTCTGCTCTTCGGCAGCATGAGCTGGATCTCCAGGATCATATACGGTCTGGTAGGTATCTGCGGCTTATATCTTCTGACCTTTTACGGTCTGGTAGATGGGGAAAGACAGGAAGCGTAACTATGGAAAACAAACAGGACACTTTATCAAAGGAACCTTTAAGAAATGCCCAGATTGCCGAGCTTTCTGATGCCTGTATGGAAAAGATCCAGCAGTTTGAACGAGA
>DWYZ01000187.1 GCA_019118425.1 Candidatus Blautia faecavium
TCTCCCATGACATAATAATTCAGGGCAGTAAGGATATCCGATCCATACCCGATATGCAGGTCCCACATGGGAATCTCGAAAGTATGGTCCACGAACAGATTTTTCAGGATGGAGCGCAGGTAATTCCCATAATAGGCAAGGGAACTGTAGTGCTGCCGCAGCCCATCGCTGCTCCACACAAAGGACTTCCCGCTGCCGTAAAAAATCAGTGTAATACAGACAAACAGCAGCGCTGCCAAAAATGTGTACGTAAGATAAAATCTTTTTCTGTTTTCTCCCAGTGTAAGCAGGGCGGATACTTTCGCCCTGCTCATAGAATCGTTATTTTCTCTCATAGTGTCTCTCCAGTCAACTTTTCTTTTTCAATTTTTTCTTCCGTTTTTTATTTCACCACTACCTGGATCGTATTGGACCGGTCTCCGTAAACCTTTTCCCCGTTTACCAGCTTGTATGCCCTGGCTTTCGCTGTGTAAGTTCCAGGCTTTACATTTGTAAAGGCAATGGTGCGGTGTTTCTGGTTTTTCTTGATATAGGTCGTCCCACTTGCGGACGTCTTTTCCAGGCGGCAGTCGAAGCCATCGCTTTCCTTAAAGAAGTTTGCGTTATCCGCGAAGGTCATCGTCACCTTCCGGCCATTGGATGTAGCCCTATTAAGGACCATCGTCCCGGGCGTCACGTCAAGGTACAGGTGTGCCGTATCCGACCATTCGCTGTAAACCTTCTCTCCGTTTTCTGTCTTCCAGGAACGTACCCAGATATAAATGTCATTCGGGGCTTTTGCGAGGGTACAGGAAGGAGCAGAGGTACTCTTCGTCCGAAGGACAGTCTCGCCATCATTGGCAAGGGTCTGGTACTCATACCCTTGTGCACCTTCCATCTCACGGAGGATATCTACGGTAAAGTACAGCCAATGGTTCCTGAGTTCCCCTTCTGCAGATACGATATAAGGCTTCTCCTGCTCCATGCTTCCCTCTGCCTCAAATGGGATGCCGTGGGTCCGGCAATAGTATTCCGCGTAGGAATTTGTCTCTCCGTGTACCGTCAGCTTCGTAAGGCCCTCCATAGCGTCATCGGCGATATCTGTCACGGATGATGGGATGTAGAGGTATTCCAGGTTAGGGACGCCCTTAGCTCTCCTACATAGGCGGGTATCGTGATCTTCGAAACACTTTTCAGCTCATCTGTATAGCCTATAACCTTTACAGAATATGTTCCACGCTCATAGACAATCCCATCCTGTGTGATCGTATCTTCTACATTACTCGCATTGCCGGCAGAATCTGCGCCCGCAGGGTCCTTAGTTTCATCCGAAACAAATACATCCGAATCACTTCCATCAGAAAAAACATCCTCCATTTCACTAACTAACGCATTCTGCACGGTTTTTGAATCTGAAAAAAGTCTGCACTGGCTGATACACTGGACGCATATAATACACCGGAAACCAATATACATATTCCCATTCTCCTTACGCTTTCTTTTTTCATCCTCTTCCTCCTTCTGTCTCCGACCAAATAGCCGATCGAATATCCGGTTAAATTTTTTTTCTTTCACTTATATAATGCACGAAGCCTTCATTTTATTGCATCGAATTCAAATTTTTTTGTTAAATTTTAGAAATACCATCTTTCTGATTCTTTTTAATTAATATACAAAAAATCGTCCTATTTTATATTATTTATCAAAATAATAATATAAAACCTGAATTATTCATGGAACGGTATCTAAACTGATCACTGTTCCATGAATAATTCAGGTATATTTATTTTTACCCAAATATAACAAACACCGGGAGTTTTTACTGCTCCCGGCTACCCTCAGGGCTGATTTCTTCCTTGGAGTACAGCCCCTCTTTCTGATTATTTTAAGCGTCTGATTCTCTCACTGCAAAAGGGAGGACCATTGGTTTTTTATTCGAAAGGACGAACCTCTCCCTGGAGTATCAGATAGATTATATGTACGATTTCATCCATATTATCTGAATCCGCTTTTGTCCACTCATGTAAAATCCCGATGAGAGCACAGCAGTGATATTTCAAAATCCATTTTCTCTCCGCTGGATTTAGATGCCTGTACATCTCTCTCTTCTCCATAGCCTGTTCGAAAAACTTATAAACAAAGTCTTTTATAAGCCATTCTACCTCTTCTCCATAATTTGTCTGCATGCTGCGTTCTATATACGGGCGCATACTGAGAGCCACTGTGATCAGATAATGAAGCCGCTCCTCTCCCTCCTCCTGTTCAAGGCACTCTTCAATGGTCTTCCTGGTATCTTTTTCCAGTATCCATCTTAACAGATCCGGTATATCCTCAAAATGGTAATAGAAGGTTTGTCTCGTGATATTACATTCTTTTACAATATCCTTTACTGTCAGTTTCTTTACTTTTTTCTCAAAAAGCAGGACTCTGGCCGCCTCTGCGATTATGCTTTTCATGTCTATTGCCATTTTATATTCTCCATAATATCAAATGTACTTTTTCATACACCGTTTCTTTAGGCCTTTCTTTCAAACAGTGTCTTCAATATATCCACACATCCCCCTACTCCAAGCCTTGCAGAGTCCAGAACAATATCGTAATTGGCAAAGCTCATCCACTGATGTCCGGTATTGGCATGGTAATAATTACCCCTCTTTTTATCGAATCTTTTTCTTGTGGCTTCAATCTGAGAATCTTCAATCCCGTATTCCGAACTGATCCTTCTTTTCTTCTCCTTTTCATCGGAACAGCGGATAAAAATATTCATTACGTCTTTCTGATATTTCAAAGCCTCTGACGCACAATGTCCTAAAAAGATCGCTCTTCCGTTAGCAGCCATTTTCTGGATCACCTTCTGTTCTTCTACAAATACATGTCCTTCTAAAGACAGCAGATCCGATTCACCGGATCCGGCGCGGCTTAAGGCATACATGGAATATAAAAAGCTTCCTGTACTGTTTTCCTCATATTTTTCTATCCGCTCAATGGGGACGTTCCACTCCTTGGATACTGCTTCCAGGATCTCTCTTCCATAGCATGGCACCTTACAGGTTTCGGACAGCCGGTGCGCGATCTCTGTTCCGCCGCTTCCATATTCCCGCTCTATGGTAATATAATTAATACTCATATCTCATCCTCCATTCTATTTTAAAATTTTGCTAATATTTAACTTTTATTATAGCACAAAAATGATACAGAAACAAAAAAAATGCACAAAAGCATGCGCAGATCCATCCAGGAAAAAATACCTTTCCTTTCGGATATTCGCATGCCTTATATGATTCAAATATAAAACTTTTCTTTTACACAGGGTCTTGCCTCCGGTTATCTGATAAAATTCGTGTGAACGAACGGTTCTTTTTCCGGAAGACCGTATTTTTCCTTCCCCAGAGCAATGCTTTTTATAAGGAAACTCATATTCCTGGCAAGCGTGCGCATAGTCTGCAGTCCTTCCTCATCCTGCATTGCCTCTCCTTGTTCCCTGCCATGGATGCTGTTCCAATACTGACTGGACGCCACAGGCATTCCCGAAATAGTAAAATATTTATTCAGCTCATCAAAAGTGGCTGATAATCCACCTCTTCTGGCAGCTACTACGCTGGCTCCCACCTTCATCGTTTTATCAAATCCTGTACTGTAAAACAGACGGTCTAAAAACGCGATCAGAGTGGCGTTTGCGGAAGCATAATAAACCGGACTTGCCACCACCAGACCATCGCTTTCTTCAAATTTAGTAGCAGCTTCGTTGACAATGTCGTCAAAAGTACATTTTCCTTTTTCCATGCAGCTATGACAGGCAATACAGCCCCGAATGTCCTTATTTCCCACATGTAAAATTTCTGTCTCTATTCCTTCCTGCGCAAAAATCTTTTCCATTTCGCCTAAAGCGATAGACGTATTTCCATTTTTGTGAGGGCTTCCGTTGATCATTAAAACCTTCATATCCATTCCTCCCAGTCAGATTATGACGTCGTCTATGGATATCGCATAGCGGCGAGGAATTATAGGACACCCCTGTAAATAACGGGGTGTCCCATTTTTTTGCACTCTTTTAGATTATTTCAGGCTTTGCTTGGAGATCAGATTGCACCAATGGGGAAAATGAGAGGAAAAAGGCCAATTCTAATAATTGGTCTACAACACCACTTTTGACACAGAAGGTTCTCCCCGCACCGCTTTTTCTTAGAAGTGACACGGGTGTTTTTTGCACAATAGAAAAAGCACTGCGGAGCAACTTGAGGCGCTTATTGATACGCCATAAAGAAATCTCCCATTTTTCCCTCTGATGCAACTGGTAAATCTTACCTCGGACAGCATAGTTGATTACGGCCTTGCTATTGCCTTGCGGTAAACACAAATGGAAATGATCGCAGTAATCACCTCCGTGATCCAAAACGCATTCCAGACGCCAACCGCTCCGAAAA
>DWYZ01000188.1 GCA_019118425.1 Candidatus Blautia faecavium
CTGCGTGATACTGCAGATCCGAGTTTTCCCGGCTCAACTGCCTTGCCCGCTGTTCAACTCCATTAAAGTCTTCCGGCGGAAAACTGTCTTTGTCATATACACACCAAATCTGCCCCTTCTGGATTTTGTTCTTTTTCACATATCTTTCTGCCATTCCGATCACACGCATGGTTTCTGCCTGGCATGGTTCAATTTCAATCAACACCATATCTCGGTAAATCGGATTATCTTCTATATACCTTTTAAATCCTTCAAAATACGATGGCTCTGTCTGCTGGCCCTCACAGAAGATATAATATCGGAATTCTCTCTGTTCCAGATATTCCTTACGCCGTTTTTTCTTCCATGCCTCCATCCCGGATTTTTTAGGCATTAACCTTCCCCCAATCTATGATTTTTCTGAGGTACGGATCAGCCCCATACTTTCCTTCCAGGTACTGTTTATCAAATTTTGCATCTTTCCGTACTGACTCGCCTTTATCATTTTTAAACTCTACCAGGGAATATAATTTAGAATTCTCTTTATTTCCTTTGGCAACAAACCAGATCTCGTCTCTCCGGAACACTTCACTGTTCATCGTAGATAAATCATGAGATGTAAAAATCAACTGTGCCCCATGCTTATTTATCTTCATATTATTGAACATCATAATGATGTATCGGAGCAAAAGCGGATGTATTTTAGCATCCAGTTCATCAATTATCAGCGTTGTTCCCACTGAGAGACTCTTTGCAATAAACGGAAGCAGGCCGAACAACTTCTTTGTTCCGCTGGACTCATCAAACAGATTTAATTCCGTCTCGTAATCGTCAACGACATGTTTTGTAAATACTTCAATCCGATCGTGTTCTCTCTCTTCCACCCGGAAGTCCACAATATCCAGATCCATTTCCTGTATCATATCCAGCATCAGTTTCTTCACATGTTCCGAATTTGAAATTGCCATACGCAGTTCCTGGCGTGGATTTCCGTAATTCAAGAAATCAATTCCATCATTGAACCAGCTCAATACATCCTGCACCACTTCATTCTTGGCATAGGTAATACCCAAATAAGAAAGCAACGGGAGAGTCTCGGATAAATCTTCACTGGTCTTTAATTTTGAAAAAATACCTTTCAGAGTGATTTCATTTTCATCCCTTTCAAAAAGCGCGGATCTGCGGCCGGTTTCCAGTTTTACCCGGTCCAGCCTTTCATACTCAATCACATCTTTCCTGATGGTCAGCTTGTAGCGGTATTCTGCTAATGCGGTCCTGAAAAATAGTTCAAACTCTGTCGGTGCATTCACTGTTTCAGCTGAAAAAGCAAATGGTTCAATCAATATTCTTTTTATTCTGATTGCCACATTTTCATTATCACTGGTTGCATATAACGGTCTAAGCACCTTAAGCACCAGACTGTGCAGCGCCTCCAGCACATTGGATTTTCCCCCTCCATTCGGTCCGTAAACCGCTGATACCGGAAGGAATATTTCTCCGTCTCTATCGTTGATCACCCTGTCTTCATGCTCTGAAATGGCGGCTGCCTGCATGTCAAATGTCATTTCTTCACGGATGCTTTTATAATTTTTTACTGTAAACTGGCATAACATTCGTGTTTACCTCCATTTTATATCAACACCACAATTTTATATTCTCTCACTCTTTATTATATTCATTTTTTCTATTTTGTAAACAATATCTGAGATAAAATCTCATATTTACAAATATAATTTTGTTTTATGCTGTTTTAAGATATCACCTAATGCAATTTAACTATCTCTTATATAAATCCAGGCACTTATTATCTGGGAATCCAGGCATATAGCATCCAGGACGGACAAAAAATCTACAGCCAGTGGTCACCGCTGAACGCTTCGATCAACTTCTGCACGTCGGTTACGGCGCTGTCTATGGCGTTGGACGGGGTGGCCTCTTCTGCTTCGCCGCTATCCTTGGGATTACATATCTCGCGGGCAAAGGTACAGGGCGTCCCGGCTGTCCCGGGGCTATAGCTGCACTGGGCCGTGTGTTTCGGATGGTGTTCGCAAAGTCCGCCTATCTCCCCCGGGGCGCCGCTGCTCCATGTACCGTCAGCAGAGACTGCCTGAGGAAACATGGAAAACATCATGACAACGCAGAGGACAAGACTTAAAATTTTTTCTTTCCTCTCATAATCTTTTACTTTCCTTTCTTTAGATTCCTCGCTGAAGACGCAAAAAGGGTGCGTCACGCCCACGGAAAAACCGTGGACGCAGCGCGCCCTTTGCTATGGCATCCTTGTATGCCTGACATGATCATGCCAAACATTTAGCGTTCTTCTTTACAGATAGATTAATTTTACAAGAAAAAACATGGAAAATCAACCGTTTTACCTCCAGACCACCTGCGGCGCTTTTCTTGGTGCGGTTTTTACGTATTTTACGGCAGGGTAACCCATAAGCATGCAGGCTTTTACTGGCTTGCCTTCCATGCCGAGCCATTTTTTCGCCTCTTCATTTTCCTCCACGATCCTTGCCAGATATCCGTTATGTAAAACGCCCAGCCCTTCCGCCACCGCCATCATTTCCATATTCTGCGCTGCCAGTCCGGCATCTAAGGGCCAGTTTGAGGCTATAAATACGATCACCGGAGCGTTCCTAAAGAGATAGTCGTCCGATGGATCCGCCTTCCGCCGCTGGTTAAAAGCGAAATAGGGAAGCATATCCCTGGGGATTTCCTTTCCCCATGTGTGTTTCTTCTGGTCAATAAAATCCCAAACTACCTTTTTTAAATGAGCTCGTTCTTTCTGGACGAAGGCAAAGGAACAATCCTGGTTATTCTTGGCAGTAGCCGTATACCGCCCGGCCTGTAAAATCCTTTCCAGCTTTTCCTGTTCTACAGGCTTTTCCTTATAGTCGCGGATACTCCTTCTGCTCTTTACACTGTGCAAAAAGATTTTAGGATCCAGCGCAGGAATCTCTCCTTCACACTTTTGGGAATCTTCCGCCAGGTACTCCCCGGGCATCTCTACCGCATCGAAGGGACAGACCGCATAGCAATGTCCGCACAACAGACAGTCCTTTAATACCTCTGCTTTCCCATTACGCAGCACTAAATTCAACGCAAGGCAATCCTTTATACATTTTCCGCAGCCCCGGCACTTATCTTTATGAATTTTAATCTTTTTTTCGTCCATTATTACCTCCTGCTTCTGCCGCATTTATCCACAAGACACGATTAATGATAAATGTGAAAGTTTACGTTCACACTCCCTGTGAAACCGTCACTATCCATTCCGCTTTATATTCTTTTCCTGCTCCCAGTCCGATCAGATCCGACTGCTGGGAAAATTCTTCCACTATCCCATCTCTCGACGGCAGAGAGCTCCACGGTTCAATACAAACATAAGGCGCTTCTGTTTTCGGCTTGTGCCATATCCCAAGATATGGAAAATCCTGACAATCCACTGTCACACTCTTCTTTCCTTTTTTGCTCTTGATAGTCACTTTTCTATCCATATGTTTTAAAACAATGGCGTCCTCATCAAAGAGAGAATGCTCTAACCGAAGGATCCTGCCTTCTTCCAGGGTATAAGGGCTGTCGCAGCCTGTAAGAAAGCAGGCGTCTGTGAATCCTACCCGATATGGCTCTGCTTTCTTCCCAAACTCTAAGTAATAATCTTCAAAAGCCAGCCCTTCTTCCAAGGGAACGCAGAATCCCGGATGCCCTCCTATACCGAAATACATCCTTTCTTTTCCTGTATTTTCTACAGAAAGGACAACCTTAAGTGATGTGCCATCAAGGACATAGGTAATTCGGTAAATAAAGTCAAAGGGGTACTGTTTTTTTAGCTCTTCGGTGCTTTCCAGCTTAAAGGTGATCTGGTCTTCCTTAATGATTTCCGGAGAAAGTGTCTCATATTTTACAATACCATGGATTTTCATTTCATGGATTTTTCCGTTAATCTTATATTTTCCTTCTGTCAATCTAGCAACATAAGGAAAAATATTCGGCGCCCTGTCTTTCCACACAGCCGGATTTCCCTGCCAGAGATACTCTGTTCCGTCCTTTCCCGTGATCGAGCAAAGTTCTGCCCCAAAATCACTGATCTTTACCTGAAGCTCCTGGTTTTTAATTACATATTCCATTGTATTCCTTCCTTTCTGTTTATGTATTATTCATTTTACTGTACAAACAATTGCTTTTTTCTTTTCACAATATTATAATAATCCTATTCTATATTTGGTATATTCTTGACCCAAAAACTTGGGCAAGACACATATATCAGGAACAATAAAATCCGGAGGCAAAAAATGACCGTAATC
>DWYZ01000031.1 GCA_019118425.1 Candidatus Blautia faecavium
GCGTGATCCAGGCTCTGAAAGGTATCTCCTTTGAAGTAAATCAGGGAGAAGTGGTAGCACTGATCGGTGCGAATGGGGCTGGAAAGACCACGACCCTTCATACGATTACTGGCCTTTTAAAGGCTAAGTCAGGCCACATCCTGTTTAATGGAAAAGAAATTTCCAAAATTCCAGCCCATAAAATCGTAGGTATGGGTATGGCCCATGTCCCGGAAGGAAGACGTGTGTTTGCCAATATGACCGTGCTGCAGAATCTGAAGATGGGCGCTTTTACCAGAAAAGATAAAGACGGTATTGATGAAACGATCCAGAAGGTATATCATCATTTTCCCCGTTTGGAAGAACGTAAGAATCAGCCTGCAGGTACTTTGAGCGGCGGTGAGCAGCAGATGCTGGCTATGGGCCGCGCGCTTATGAGCAAGCCTAGTATCATTTTGATGGATGAACCTTCAATGGGGCTTTCGCCCATTTTCGTTAATGAGATTTTTGACATTATAAAGGAAGTCAGCCAGGATGGCACCACAGTTCTTCTGGTAGAACAGAATGCAAAAAAAGCACTTTCAATTGCAGATAGAGCCTATGTTCTTGAAACAGGAAAGATTACTCTTGAAGGCTCGGCTGATGATCTTTTGCATGACGAATCCGTGCAGAAAGCATACCTGGGAGAGTAAACCGGGAAAGGGAGGATTGTTACATGGAACATTTTGTAATTACCATTGCGAGACAGTATGGAAGCGGCGGCCGTACCGTAGGTGAAATGCTGGCAAAGAAACTGGGAATTTCCTATTATGACAAGCAGATCATCCATATGGCTTCTGACGAGAGTGGTATAGATGTAAGCCTGTTCGGCAAAGTAGAAGAAGGGAACAGCGTAAAAAAGGCGTCCCTGTTTAACAGGACAGGATTGTACAAAGGGGATTTGATCCCTCCTGACAGCAAGGAATTCATATCTGACGAAAACCTTTTTAATTATCAGGCAAAAGTTATCCACGATCTGGCAGAAAAAGAGTCTTTCGTTGTGATAGGTCGATGTGTGAATTATGTCTTAAAGGACCGCCCTAATACCCTTCGTGTGTTTGTCCATGCTCCCTGGGAGTTCAGGGTAGAGCAGGCGATGAAAAAGATCAGCGGGACAAGGGAAGAGGTAGAAAAGTTTCTCTTAAAGGATGATAAGCGTAAGCAGGAGTATTACCGTCGATTTGCCGGCGGAGTGTGGAATGATGCCACTAATTATGACTTATGTCTGAATTGCGGAAAGCTGGGATTTGATAAGTGCGTGGAGGCTATTGAGACGCAGATGAACATTATGCGCAGATAGGAACGCTGAATAAAAAAGAAAACCGGGTCATAGGCGGATTAAGCCTTTTGATCCGGTTTTTCTGTGTTTGAGGAAATTTGATTTATTCCTGATGATGCCTGCCATGATGGCCGCGGCCCTGGGAGGCATTATTTGCGTTCGCCTTGTTTTGACCGCCGCTTTGGCCGCAGCAGTTTTGTCCGCGGGCAGAACCGTTCTGCTTTTGCCGGGAGGAGGAATCGTTTTCATCTGTGCCGTCTTCAGAGGACAAAGCGTTTATTCTATCCCATATTTCCCGCATGGTGAGCCCTTGGATATCTTCTACTGTGACAGAAGGGTCAAGGTCCTGAAGAATAAGAAACGCATTATATTTTCCATAGGAAAGACCAGCCTCATGTGCGTGTTCCACTGTTTCCGAATTGCCGGCATGACAGTAGATATTCCCTTGCCCATCCGTACAGGAACGAACGTTATTCATCACTTCGTCGTTCTTTTCTTCATTATCACTGACTACTGTAATCGACATGGCTTCATTCTGAGCCAGACATTCCTGTATTGTTTTATTTTCCAGAATATTCTCCAGGGCTTCTGTATAAGGTTTATATTTTATCTGCAATGTTTTCATCAGATTTTCTCCATCTTTATTAAAAGCCTTGATATCGACTACCCTGTCAAAGTAATTGATACCCAATTCAATGGAGGGATTGATGTCCACACTTATAGTAGACACAGGGGTGAGAAAGAAGACTCCTCCTGCCAGAAGAAAAAGCAAAAGACAGGATAAAGCGGCAATAAATCTGGCTGACGGAAGAAAAATCTTCTTCTTTTGGGGCTGTTCCATACGATTCCTTAGGAACGCTCTTGTATGTTCTACTAATTCATCTTCAGCCCGAATGCTGTCAAAAGCGTTTTTCAGACGGTCATTCATAATCCTCACCTCCCAGTTTTTCCTTCAGAAGCAGCCTGGCTCTGGTTAAGAGGGTGTAAATCGTATTTGTCTTTTTCCCAAGAAGCTGGCCAATCTGTGGAGCCGTATATCCTTCATAATAATGAAGATAGATCACATTTCTGTATTTTTGGGGCAGAGAAAGGACAGCTTCCAGAACTTCTCTGTTGTCTGAATTCTGTACCGCAGGCTGAGAGACAAGGGTATCCAGGGAAACAGTGCGGCTGTGAAAAAAACTTTTTTTTAGATCTTTGCAGGCATTGATAGAAACGCGGATAAACCAGGCTTTTTCATGAGCCTGGTTTTCAAATATCTGGGTGCTTTGAAGATATTTTAGAAAAACAGTTTGGAAAATATCTTCTGTATCTGTATAATTTTTCAAATAGATCATACAGATTCTCCGTATTGTATCCGCGTATAATTCGATTGCTCTGTCAATTTCCTTTGGGCTCCGCATGGTGAGGGCTTTGGGGTTATCTGCAGCAGTATCCCTGGCCATGGCGGCATCCAGTTCCGGCACTGGAACTGCGTCTGTCGCAGATGCCGTCGCCGTCTTCGTCAACAAAGGAACAGGAAGAGCCGCATCTGTCACAGATACCGTCGCCGTCTTCGTCAACAAAGGAACAGGAAGAACCATGTCTGTCGCAGACGCCATCGCCGTCTTCATCCACAAAAAAGCAGGTGGAATTGTGTCTGCCCCACAGATTATTTTCGCTTTCATCAGTAACTTGGCAGTAAGCGTTTGTATTATTTTGACTGCCGGAATTTTTTCTTCCATGTCCATGTCCTCCTGCAAAAACAACAGTTACACTTAAAGAAAGGATCAAAGCAACAGTGATAATAACAGATAACACTTTTTTCATATTCATTTCCTCCAATCGTATTCGTATGTTTTTTCTGTTTTACTGTTTCACTATAAATACGATTGAAAAAGGAAAATCCATTCAAAAAAATAAAAAAATTATCAATAACATCATAACATTTTTTATATAGAGAATCCACTGGTATTCTCCAAGACAGAAAAACATATAATATGTGGAATAGGGGTAGGATGGCTGAAAATGAAAAAAAGCTTTCTGATCACTGTCCTTTTTCTGGCAGCAGGGACAGCTATATGGGCAGCGGAAAGAAAAAGAGAAGTTCTGGAAACGGATCATGCCGCTATAGAGAAAATTGCGTACCGTGCATCAGATAAAATATGCGAAGAGTGTCCAAGGGCAGCTTTGACTTTCGATGACGGGCCCAGTAAAAAATATACGCCGGTTCTTTTGGACGGCTTAAAGGAGAGAGGGGTTAAGGCAAGCTTTTTTCTGCTGGGGAGAAATATAGAAGGAAACGAGGAGTTGGTAAAGCGGATGTACGAAGAGGGGCATCTTATAGGAAATCATACCTACAATCATGTGCGGCTTACGAAGGTAAGTAAAAATAAGGCAAAAGAAGAAATAGAAAAGACAGGAAATAAGATTTATGAGACCACGGGGGGTTACCCAATTTATCTGCGTCCGCCTTTCGGAGAGGTACGGAAAGATTTGGACCTTCCTGTAGAATTGTTTTATGTATCCTGGAATATTGATACTCTTGACTGGAAAACAAGAAATGTGGATTCTATTCTGCGGATCGTAAAAAAACAGATCAAAGATGGTTCTATTATTCTCATGCATGATGAATATGAGACTTCTGTGGAAGCCGCGCTGAGGATCGTGGATGATCTGATGAAGGAGGGATACCAGTTTGTGACAGTAGACAAACTGCTCCTTCCGTGAGGTTGAAAAAAGAATTGATTAAATAGAAAG
>DWYZ01000189.1 GCA_019118425.1 Candidatus Blautia faecavium
TCCAGAGCCACAATCTGGCGCGCTAACCAACTGCGCTATACCCACCACAGCGTGCCTGAAGGGATTCGAACCCCCGACCCACGGCTTAGAAGGCCGTTGCTCTATCCAGCTGAGCTACAGACACATTTCTCTTCATCAGAGAAGCGGGTGATGGGAATCGAACCCACGTATCTAGCTTGGAAGGCTAGTGTTCTACCATTGAACTACACCCGCATGGTCGCTGAAACGGTAACATTGGTTTACAGCAATCGGGGTGACAGGATTCGAACCTGCGGCCTCCTGGTCCCAAACCAGGCGCTCTAGCCAAACTGAGCCACACCCCGCTGATACCTATTAAATTTTTCTGTCGTTGTTTGACGCAAGACATATTATATTATAGGGTGCAAAAATTGTCAACACCTTTTTTTATTTTTTTTTCGATTTTTCCACCCCCTCAATTACAAAAGAAAATCCCCCTCTTTTTACCGTAGGTATGGAATTTTCCATTTCTTAATCTATTATAGCAATAGAACGTAAGGATGCCAAAATATCCTGTATAACCTATCTGTTACCCCTGTCCGGCTATCTCTCAGACAAGGAATCCGTCAGATCCCGCAGGGATATTCCACGCCTTCCGGAAGAGGATCCCATTCATTCAGTCCTAAAGCCTGCTTAAACTTTGCCTGTTCCAGAGTCAAATGAGGAATATCCTCATTGAGATAAGCCATAAGCTCGTCTACCCCCTCCCTGGTCACATTATTCACCTGAAAGATCCTTTCGCATCCCGCGTTGATCATCCATTGTTTTACCATAGGTATATTAGCATAAGGAGAATCCACCTTGGTGATGATGCCAATCAAGGGCCGAAGAATAAAGGAACGGCAGCTTGCTCCAAAAAGATTAAACGGCTCATCTGCTGCCTGTACAATAGCCACCACATCAGCCTCAAAGGAAAAGCATGCCAAACCTACGCTGAAGCGCTTAGATTCCGCATACTCTCCAGGGGAATCAATAGTATCATCCTCTGTATTTGTATATTGAGTTTTTACATAATGAAGCTCCTCCCCTTTCAGAGCCTGAGTCAGGGAGGTTTTTCCCGCTTCGCTTCTGCCCATCAAAAATATCTTTTTCATCTTATCTACCTTAGCGCTTTTAATTTTTATGGATCTCGCAGGTTTTAAAGCCTAATACCTCTCGAAAAAAGCGTACTACCTCTTCTACTGCTGTCTGTACCTGAGACAGTCCTCCTGTTAAGATCAGCGAACCACAAAAACGATCCATAAAACCAATCTGTACATCCGCACTTTTTACAGCAACGTCCGCCGCAACTACCACTGCTTCCCAGGGAGTAAAACGGATCATCCCGATCGTCTCTCCTGTGTGATCCTCTCCTTCATGCACCCCGATATGCAAAGCCAGATTCTGATAAATACAAGCCTGGGAGGGCGTTATGATGTGAGCAAGACAAACTTCTTTTCCAGGAACACGCACACGGGTCAAACGGAGTCTTTTTCCTTTCAGGTTTTCATAATCGTCATGGAACAGCTTTTCTAAAAATTCTTCCTTCGTCATTCGAGCCATAGCTGCACTTCCTATCTTTTTGTAATGTTGCAGACTACGTATCCCAGGGAATCCCGGAAATAATCCACGATTTCCGTCATAGCTGACATAACATCCGATATTTCTCCTGTGATGATCAATGTACCAGTAAAACGGTCTGCGAATCCCAGATATACATTTCCGCTTTTTACTGCAATATCAGACGCAATGACTGCTGATTCCGGCGGGGTCATATTCATGATGCCGATAGCCGATGACCGATAGTCCACCTGAGGATTCAAACCCAGCTTCTGGTATATGATCGGCGCCGGGCCGCCCATTACATGGGCAAAAGTAATCTCTTTTCCAGCCACTGTTTCCTGTACGATTCTTATTTGTTCACCATGATCATTTGCCATTTCACTAGTTCCTCTCTTTCAGAAATTCTTGCTTCCTATCCATTAAAATCATACTATCAGAAATTTTTTCTGTCAAGTTGATCTTCCACGATCATCAGGCAGGATTTTGCTGTATTGCAAAAACTAAACCTGCCTTTTCTTCCGCAGTGTATCTGCCAAACAGGCGCCGCATCACCGCCATGAAGATTCTCCCCCCTGGCCGGAAGCAACGCCTGTTTAGCGGTTACCTGCCGCCGTCCTCTTGATCTTCCGTCATGCGGCTAATGAAATCCTGCCACGCTTTTCCGCGTAGATTCATTATGCCGATAACGGCAATAAATCCGGCTATAATTCCAATTATACCCAAAACATCCATTTACATCAGCCTCCTTTCCCGGAAAATCCATTTTATCTGTACAATAATTTTAACATGAAAAAGGGAAATATAACAGAGAATATTTTATTATCTTTCTGCTATATTTCCCGATACGTATTTTCTCTATAGTTTCTTTACAAACAAAGCGCGAATCGCATTTAAAACCGCAATGACCATTACTCCTACATCTGCGAAAATCGCCAGCCACATATTAGCAATGCCAAGAGCTCCCAACACAAGGCAGATCAGCTTAATTCCAATAGCAAAAACAATATTTTCATATACGATCCGCAGACATTTTCTGGAAATCCGGATAGCCTTGGAAATCTTCAAAGGATCATCATCCATTAAAACCACATCCGCAGCTTCGATAGCCGCATCTGAACCCATAGCCCCCATGGCGATCCCGATATCAGCCCTGGAAAGAACCGGTGCGTCATTGATGCCGTCTCCTACAAACGCCAGCTTGGCATTTTCAGGCTTTTCTATAAGCAGCTCTTCTACCTTATCCACTTTTCCTGCTGGAAGAAGCTCACTGTATA
The DNA here is from genome assembly GCA_019118425.1 of Candidatus Blautia faecavium. Lineage (GTDB taxonomy): Bacteria > Bacillota > Clostridia > Lachnospirales > Lachnospiraceae > Blautia_A > Blautia_A faecavium. The sequence continues at coordinate 2,835 of DWYZ01000189.1, forward strand.
CTTCATTAATGCCCAGATCCGCAGCCACCTTATTTGCTACCTTTTCAGTATCCCCTGTAAGCATGACCGTTTTTTCCACTCCTGCCGCTTTCAAGGCCTGGATGGCTTCCCGTGAGTGAGGCTTCTCAATATCAGAGATTACAATGTGCCCTGCATATTTTCCGTCAATGGCCATATGGATGATAGTGCCTGTATCATGACAGGGAATGCACTGGATCCCCAGCCTTTTCATCAGTTTTTCATTACCCGCTGCCACAAAAACACCATCTACCTTTGCAGTCACGCCATTTCCGCTGATCTCCTGGATTTCTTCCACCCGGTTTCTGTCGATTTCCTTCCCATACGCCTTTTTCAGACTCTTGCTGATAGGATGGGATGAGGCGCTTTCTACAAGGGCTGCATATTCAATGATCTTAGCATCTTCTAATTTATTGTGATGGATTCCCTTCACTTCAAATACACCCTGGGTCAAAGTCCCTGTCTTATCAAAGACCACGATCTTTGTCTTAGACAAGGTCTCCAGATAATTGGAACCCTTTACCAAAACACCGGCATTGCTCGCTCCCCCAATGCCCGCAAAAAAGCTTAAAGGTATACTGATCACAAGGGCACAGGGACAGCTGATCACCAGAAAAGTCAATGCACGATAGATCCAATCTCCCCATTGTGCAGGACTTCCCAATATAAACATTCTTACAAGGGGCGGAAGCACCGCTAAAGCCAATGCACTATAACACACCGCAGGAGTATAGACCTTGGCAAATTTTGAAATAAAATCTTCGGATTTAGATTTCCTTGAACTTGCATTTTCTACCAGATCCAGGATCTTAGATACAGTTGATTCACCAAATTCCTTTGTTGTTCGGATTTTCAACACACCTGTCATATTGATGCATCCGCTGATGATCTCCTCTCCTGTTTTTACATCCCGCGGAAGGCTTTCTCCGGTGAGAGCACTGGTATTCAGGCTTGAAGCTCCCTCTATGACTACTCCGTCGATGGGAACCTTTTCTCCCGGCTGCACCACGATAATACTTCCTATTTCCACCTCATCCGGATCTGCCTGTTCCAGTCTTCCGTTTCTTTCCACATTAGCGTAATCCGGACGGATATCCATCAGCTCACTGATATTTCTGCGGCTCTTTCCCACAGCATAGCTCTGGAACCATTCCCCGATCTGATAAAACAGCATAACCGCTATAGCTTCCGTATAATCTCCATCCCCATAGACAGCTAATGCTATGGCTCCTAAAGTGGCAACGGCCATCAGAAAGCACTCGTCAAAAACCTGCTTATTCCGGATTCCCTTTCCTGCTTTCAATAAAATATCATATCCGATGACCAGATACGGGATCAGATACAAAAGGAATCGCAGCAGGCCCGTAACAGGAATATAATGAAGTCCGATCATCAAAACAGCGGCGATCAAGATCCTTATAAGCATTTTTTTCTGTTTCTTATTCATCTCTTCCCTCCTGGGTCAAAAAACTGTCTGCGAATACTTAAAAATAAATCTCGCAGTCATCCTCCACTTTTTTACAGTTTTTTAACACCTCCTGCATAACAGCTTTCGGTTCTCTGCCTTCTTCAAATTCCACAATCATTTTTAATGTCATAAAGTTTACAGTAGCATTTTTTACTCCATCGGTATGGTTTGCTGCATCCTCCATTTTATTTGCACAGTTGGCACAATCCACTTCAATTTTGTATGTTTTTTTCATACCTCTCACTCCTTTTGTTTTAATTAAACAATCGTTTAATCGTTTAACTGTATGATACTCCTCCCTATAAAAAATGTCAATAGATACTTTGATAATTTTTATCATTCCCTATGCTTAAGGCTGATGCCGTCTACAGATTCTTACTTGACATCTCATTTAACTTTGCATACTATATTAATATAGCAAACATCATAATCCTTTTTATTATGGCGTTCGCTGCGCCGACTTTTGCTGCGTGAAACACAGAGATTTCCTAATAAAAATACTGTGCATCCTTCCGGAAAGTTATAGTAAAAGACTAACTTTTCGCGATGATAGCTTGATCATTTCAGCAGATACAGCAGGCAGGGAAATTTTTTAATAAAAAATAATACAAGTAAATGCATCGGCCGATATAGAAAAAGGAGCGTGGATTTTATGACAGAACAGATGCTTCCCCACAGCCACGGACAGGCTATTGAAGGAATGCTTGACCGCATGCCTAAGGCGGAAGAATTTCAGACCGTAGCGGGTCTTTTTTCACAATTAGGGGACAGCAGCCGCATAAGGATCTTTTGGCTGCTTTGCCACTGCGAAGAATGTGTAATCAATATCGCTGCTCTTATGCAGATGAGCAGCCCCGCAGTTTCTCACCATTTAAGCAAGCTGAAATCCTGCGGTCTAATCATCAGCCGCCGGGAAGGGAAAGAAGTATACTATAAAGCCGCGGAAACAAAAGAGGCACAGCTCCTTCACCATATGGTAGAAAAAATGGTGGAGATTGCCTGCCCCTGTCCTTAAATTTTACTCTTCTTTTTTATGTTTGGAAGCATCTTATTTTCCATCGTTTCCGATTCTTCGGAAACGATTTTCAAAAAATCTTGATCCTGTATTTTTCTGCGCGGTATAAATCGATCCGCTAATTTTCCCTTTCCTCTGTTCTTAACATACAAGAACCCCAGGACAGAAAAAACCGCAGCGCCAATGAAATTTACGATCAGATCCTCCATAGTATCGATCAGCCCAAGATCCAGATAGCCGGATATTCCAAGTTTCTGTCCGTTTACCGCGGTTTCAGCTATCCCGGATATAGTATAGGGAATGTTATGTCCTTCCGGATCCAGCGTCACCGAATGAATGGTGTGGATCACTGTATCTTTCTGCATATCATACCCAAGAAGCTGATCCATCCCAAATTCAAAAAATTCCCATATAACCCCAATGGTCATGGAAAAACAAAAAGCTACGATAGCGATAAAAACAGGAGAAAGAGTAAACACCACCCTCTCGCTGCGGTTCAGCAGATCCACCATGGAAAATCCGATAGCAGCAGCTAAAAAGCCGTTCAGCACATGCAGGACCGTATCCCAGAAAGGAAACACCAAATAGAATTCACTGATTTCTCCTAAAATCTGCGCAGCAAAAATAAACAAAAGAATAATGACCTCTAAAGTAGAAGGAAGCTCTACTTTAAAAGTAACCTGCACAAAACTTGGCAGCACCAACAGTAAAAGGGTCAATATGCACATAAATACATTTTCATAATTCTGATTAAAAAACTGCAGCACCATCATAACGATCACAAGGCCCCGCAAAGTAAAATATACAATGGCGGAGCTTTTATGCTCCCGCAGCTCCATCTCGATCGCTTTTCCTAGATTTTTAAATTTCTCATTTTTTTCTTTTTTCTTATTCCCCATTTTTTCTCCCAAATCAGTGAATTCTATTTGGTGTTTCCTTTCTGGGATACGGTCCTGCATGTGCTGAACGG
>DWYZ01000190.1 GCA_019118425.1 Candidatus Blautia faecavium
GATTTGGAGATTTAGAATCGAGTAGGAGGGGCTGTCGCACTAAGTGATTAGTGCGACAGCCCCTTTTTTGTCTTCTTTTATTTAAAGGTAAATACTACCTTAAAGTCTCCGTCTTTTCCAGTTGCCTTGTCAAAGGCCTCCTCCCACTGGTCAAGGCTGTAAATGGAGGATACCACTCCATCTGTCTTTAAATCCCCATTGTTCATATGCTCTATCACAAATGGATAGCAGTACGGAGAAAGATGCGCGCCCAGTACATCCAGCTCTTTGCCGTCTCCGATGATACTCCAGTCTAAGGATGTCTCGCCGGCAAACACGCTGAATTCTACAAATCTGCCCAGCTTACGGATACAATTCATTCCCTGGATGACACTGGATGGATGTCCGGTAGCCTCGATATAAATATCGCACCCATATCCTTCTGTAAGCGCCTTGATTTCTTTTTCCACGTCTACTTGCCCGGGATTCATCACAATATCCGCACCGAACAGCTTCGCCTTCTCCAGTCTTTCGTCTTTCATATCCAGTACGATCAGCTTCTCCGGATTTTTCATCCTGGCATATGTGATCATTCCAAGTCCCAAAGTTCCGGCGCCTGAAATCACCACGATATCTTCATTGGTGATCTGCGCTCTGTCCACACAATGTTTAGAACAGGAATACGGCTCGATCAAAACTGCTTTTTCTGTAGGCAGTTCGTCAGGCACCTTATAAAGTACCGCATTTTTCGGGTAGCGTACGTATTCCGCCATGCCGCCGTTATTATAGTGCTGGAAGCCAAACATATCATGAGGCTCGCACATCCAGTATTTTCCTGTTTTGCAGAAACGGCATTCTCCGCAGGGAACGATCTGATCTGCTGTAATTCTGTCGCCGATCTTCCAGCCGGTGACATTTTCTCCCATTTCTACGATATGGCCTAAGAATTCATGTCCCGGAATAAAGGGAGGCTTTACCCAGGAACCTGTTTTCTCTGTGCCCCAGAATCTTTCCGCCCCATGCATGCACTTCAGGTCTCCTGCGCATATCCCGCAGGCTTCTGTTTTAATAATGATATCGTCCGGACCGCACTGCGGAACAGGATATTCTGTTTCTAAACGGTAATCGTTTTTTCCGTAAGCTACTAAAGCTTTCATTGTTTTTGGCAGCATCTGTCTCCATCCTTTCTTTAAATCCCTTTATAGTAAACGGCAAATAAATTTCGCGTTTACTATAATTAGTTTAGTAAAATGATTTTATTAAACAAGTTTATCTTAAAACATAACTTTTGTCAATACAAAAAGTACCCTCAAAGAGAGAAAACTTTAAGGGTACTTTTTTGTCCATTTTTTAAAGAAGGATATCCTTCTTCCCTTCCATAGGCTAAGGGTTTTCTGGATATTTTATTTAATCAGGACCTTTGGTTCGGATTCCAGTCCATAATCAATAAGATCATAGTCTTTCGGCTCGGGCTCCCCGTAAACCGGACCTTTCTTCCACATATCCGGCCAGGCTCTTCTTCTTGGCTTTTCCGGATCGAAATGCGGTCCCAGAAGATTCTTCATACTGCCGCAGACCTTGATCTCCACCTGATTTGCGCCTTCGTGAAGATAAGCCGTCACATCTATGGGCTTATGGCCATTGATATTTACCGTTCCTGCGCAGTTTCCATTTATTTTCACAGAAGTAGCCGGAGCCTCTGAATGAGGAATTAAAATGGAAATCTGATCTTCTTTCTCCCACTGGATTTCTCCATGGCAGATCATACTTCCTCCATAGAAAGGATAACCCTGGGAAACCCAGCTTCCCAGCTTAAGCTCGCCTGGAGCGTCCATCACCCATTTTCCGTCTTTCTCAAATACACCGAAGTCTCCTCTTAAGATCACTGCTTCCAGCTCAAGCTCCACATCAAACTTTTCCGCTTTTAACACAATCTCGTTTTCACCTGGGTGTACAAGCCCAGCTATATCGTATTGCCGAGTCAAATGATCCAGGAAACATTCCTTCACCTCATTTTCCGCCTTTGTACCATTTACCAGGATCTCATATCTGTTTCCGTATTCTACCGCCACAGAAAGCCGCTCCGGATAAAACCCAGCCTCTATGGAAAAATGGTAAGCAGCCTGAAAGCCGCTCTGGGCCGGATAGAACTTGTTCCGGTCATAGGTTCTGGTCTTATACTGTACCTCATTGTCCCATGGGTTTGCCAGAAATCCTCGCTTTTTAAAGATCCTCCCTCCTGCCGCTATCACAGAATAATCTTTGTAGGTTTCTCCGTCAATGAATAGGTCACAATACTTTAATGGCCATGTATTTTCATCCTGGTGTGTAATTTTCTCTATTGTAAGAGGCTGCTCTTTCTTCACAGGCTGCTGCTCTTTTTCCTGTTCTGCACAGCCAGCGTTCGCAAGAGCCTCCTGATATACACAGTAGAGCTTCGACTCCCCGTCTTTTAGCTGAAATGGGATGGAAATCTGCTTCTCCTTATCTCCTGACGCCAGTATCTTCGTGCTGCCGTCCCAGGGATTCCATTCTTCCATGAATGTTCCCTTAAAGACTGCCTGGGAATCCACATCTTTCTTGCTGTGGTTTGTGATAAAATAAAATTCCCTTCCATCTTCTGTTTCTCTGCGGATGCTTTCCACACCCTCCGGAAGGTCAGTCTTTACGGTAAAATATCTTTCGTAGTTCTGGTTTAGATAAGCAAGCAGCTCATCTTTGTCTGAAAAGATCCTGCAATTTTTCATAGAAAGCAGCTCATCATACGTTTCCTCTGCTTTCACTCCGGATAAAAAGCAGCCCGGCCTTCCTACGCTCAGCACTTCTCCTCCCTGTTTCATGAACTCTTTTAATAGTTCTATGGTGGATGGAAGCATATTTTTCATGCATTCGTGAAGAATGACTACATCGTATGTCTGCTGTGCCACTGTAAGCTTTCCCCCGGCAGACATTCCGTGTTTTTTCAGGATGGTTTCGTCTCCAAGATTTATGTCCCACTGCATCCGTCTAAGATCCTGAAGCATTGCCAGGAAGGGGCGCATATTTGGTTCTTTGGCAAGTACATTATATACCAGCTGAGAGCTGTCCTCATTTCTCGGCGCGATAAACCCGGTCATGGTGGGATTCAGTACAAGCACACGCTCCCTTGACCTGCCTTGCGAGAGTACGGCGGACATTCTTCCAAGATAATCGTTCAGTCCTGTATAATCCTCCCACCAGGACTGCCGCCAGTCGAAAGTCTGGGGATGATCTCTTTTCCTCGCTCCCACGTATGAGGTATAAACAAGATGCTCATTAATAAAATTAACACCATTTACAAAAAGGTAATCTCCAATACGTTTATAATCCTCCAGTCCGGAATCATAGCCTCCCGCTCCGTAAGCTTCACAGAACACTCTCTTTTTTCCGAACTGATGCGCCGCGCTCATGATCTCCATCATACTGATCTCCTGCACTTCGCTGGGTTCATCTTTTAAACGCCCTGTCTGCAGCAGATCGATGCCAGGCCAATCCTGATATTCATAATAGGACATTACGCCGGGAGAAACCACATCATAGTAGGGCTTAGGCCATCCATCCTCCATAAAATGTCCCGTAAAAGCAATGTGATGTTCTTGGCACCACTTTTGAATAGGGATCAGGAAATTTTCCGTCCATATATCAAGAGTGACTTCATAATAATCATGGCGGATCTTCTCATTCTCAAAATCCTCCCAGTCCTCAAACAGAGCCGGAAGACAGGTCATAATATCGTAGCCTTTTCTCTTCTGGAACTCATAAGCAAACCAGTGGTTAATAGGAAGGGTTCCTTCTCCTCCTCTTCCATAGACCGTACTTCCCGGCAAAGCCGGCTCGTCTGTAAAGATTGCCGCGATCGTATCGCCGAAGTCCTCCTGAAAACGGGAAGCATAAGCATCGTATACTGTTTCCAAGAATTTTTCAGTTACCTCAGGGCGAAGTCTGTCAATGTCAGCGAATCCGGCCAGCCATCCTGCGGTCTGGGAAGGCATATGCACCAGCATTGCGTAATATTTTCCCTGCCCTTTCCATTGGCTTCTGGGAACTTCTGTGAGCTCTTTTTTCAGGACCATTTTTCCGTCTTTTTTATCGCAGGCATAAACAGCGATCACTGTGTTATCTCCAAGCCAGTCTGACTTCTTTTCCGTAAAGTCCATTTCCTCTTCCGGAAAAACCTGGTAGCGCACAGACTCTGACAAACAATCCGGCATATCGCAGGAAACATGGCCTCCGCCAAAACCGGACGGGTAAGAATTTTCGTCATATATATTCAGCTTCATTCCCAGGCTCTTCGCTATATCCAATGCTTTCTTCCATGCGGAAAAAAATTT
>DWYZ01000191.1 GCA_019118425.1 Candidatus Blautia faecavium
GAGATCTTCTGAAAGCTGCTGTATCTTGTCGGAGTTTGTATCGATCACCACTACCTGGTGTTCTTCATTGCACAACTGTTCTGCCAGCGTCCATCCTACCTTACCGCAGCCAACAATGATAATGTTCATAGTTACCTCCAAATAAGTTATTTATTATTTTAAAAATAAAATGAATAAAATAAAAAAGATTAAAATATCAGACCTATTATAGCACTGCCACAGGTAAATGCAACAAGATATCACAGGATTTTACCTTTTCCTTACAAACCTGTAATTTGTTGTGCATATATGCCATAAAAATGTCTGATATATGTAAAAAAATAGGAAAAAAGCCCAAAGAAGCAAGGGGTTTTGGGCCTTAAAGAGACCGGAAGTGCCGCAGCCTGTGCAGCACTTCCGGTCTCTTTAAGGAAAATCACTGGTTCAGGATCTTCATGAATTCTTCTCCGGTAATGGTTTCTTTCTGATATAAGTATTCTGCCAGTTCGTCCAGCTTATTCCGGTTTTCTTCCAGGATTTTGCCTGCCTTCCGGTGCTGACGTTTTACCAGTGCTATAACCTGTTTGTCAATTTCCGCCTGAGCCTGGGCAGAGCAGGCAAGGGAAGCGTCTCCTCCCAGATACTGATTGGTTACTGTCTCCAGAGCCACCATGTCAAAATCCGGACTCATGCCGTAGCGGGTGATCATGGCTCTTGCCAGCTTGGTGGCCTGCTCGATGTCGTTGGAAGCCCCTGTGGAAGCAGAGTGAAATACCAGCTCTTCCGCAGCCCGTCCTCCTGTGAGGGTTGCAATTTTATTTTCCAGCTCTTCCTGGCTCATGAGATAGTGATTCCCTTCATCTACCTGCATGGTATAACCAAGAGCCCCGGAGGTACGGGGGACAATGGTGATCTTCTGGACCGGAGCAGAATTTGTCTGCTTTGCGGCTACCAGGGCATGGCCGATCTCGTGATATGCCACCACTTTCTTTTCCTGGTCTGTGAGAATGGAGTTTTTCTTCTGATAACCGGCGATGACCACTTCAATACTTTCTTCCAGGTCAGCCTGGGTTACGTATTCCCGGTTATCCCGCACTGCCCGGAGCGCCGCCTCATTTACAATATTTGCCAGTTCCGCACCGGAAGCGCCGGAGGCCATCCGGGCGATAGAGCCAAAATCCACATTGTCACAGAGGTTTACCTTCTTTGCATGTACCCGGAGGATGGCTTCTCTTCCCTGAAGATCCGGAAGTTCTACCGGCACACGGCGGTCAAACCTTCCCGGACGGGTAAGGGCCGGATCCAGGCTTTCCGGACGGTTAGTGGCCGCCAGGATCATAACACCGGTGTTTTCTTCAAAACCATCCATTTCCGTAAGAAGCTGGTTCAGGGTCTGTTCCCGCTCGTCGTTTCCTCCTGCCCGTCCGTCACGTTTCTGTCCGATGGCATCAATCTCATCGATAAATACGATACAGGGAGCCTTTTCCTTGGCCTGCTTGAAAAGATCACGGACTTTGGAGGCACCCATGCCTACGAACATTTCCACAAATTCAGAACCGGACATGGAGAAAAATGGGACTCCTGCCTCACCGGCTACTGCCTTTGCCAGCATGGTCTTGCCTGTTCCCGGAGGTCCTACAAGAAGGATTCCTTTGGGCATGGAAGCGCCGATCTTTTTATATTTATCCGGATTGTGAAGATAGTCTACGATCTCGGAGAGGTTTTCCTTGGCTTCGTCTTCCCCCGCTACATCAGAAAAGCGGATCCCTTCCGAGGATTTTACATACACTTTGGCGTTGCTCTTTCCCATGCCGAACATCATGGCGTTAGGGCCTCCGGCGTTTCTTGTCAGCCTTCTGGAAATATACTGGCCGATAAGGATAAAGATTACGATAGGAAGGATCCAGGATAATAAGAAACTCAGGATCGGATCGGCCTGTTTAATGATCTCTCCGGTGAAGCTGGCCCCTGAATCGTAAAGACGCTGGGTAAGCTCCGGATCTGGCATCATACCGGTCTTATAAATATGCTGATACTCTTTATCCGTGAAAAGAATCTGGTTTTCCTGTTCCTGTACTTCTACCTGACCGATACTTCCTTCTTCCGTCATAGACATAAAAGTGCCGTAGTCCACTTCCTGTATCCGCCGCTGGGCCAGCCAGGGCATAGCCAGGAAATTAAAGAGCAGCAGGACCAGCATGGCAACGACATAATAGAAGATCAGAGGTTTTTTTGGCTTTTTTACTTCCTGCATATGTTTTCTTCCTTTCTTAAGGTTTATTTGGTTCTGTCTGCATATCCAGTGCGGACAGGGAGGCAAGGAGTGCATATTTTACTGCCATTGAGGCAAAATCAATCGCATATTCTGCATATAGGGCAGATGCTTCTTCTCTGTCTTCGCCGGGGGTATTGGCATCAGAGTGAAGGTCCGCTGTGATCTGGTCTTTTAACAGCCTTTCTGTTTTCTGACTGTATTCAAGCTGGACTTTTGCCAAACTGGAAACAGCGGGAGAACGGCTGTTTTTCACTATTTGTTTCAGACGCAGCTCCAGAGAATTATATTCTTGTCTTGCAGACTCCAATTCCCGGTGGATCTGCCTGTGGCTTTGGGCATTGCAGATTTCCAGCCGTTTTCGGAGACATTCATACTGCTGTTCCAGTTCATGCAGTTTTGCTGTAAAAATATCCTGATGTGCTTTCATGATTCTGGTCTCCTTTCCGGAAGATTGCCTCTCTGGTAATTGTTATAACAGGTTTCCGGGAAAATAGGGATTATCAAATCCGGGATTTTGTACTTACACATTTTTGGATATGTAAAAAAAACTGACATTTTTTTCAATGTGTCAATACACTGGGAAAAAAGTGTCAGTAGAAAATATCCGGCCCTGCTGTTAGCATAACTGTGGAATCAAAATATGAATGGATAAAAGGAGATTGAAGTTATGGAACTTCTTGTGACCGTGGATAAAAATTATATCCCGCCCCTTCAGGTAATGCTTACTTCTCTGTATATGAATAATCCGGGGGAAAAAGTAGAACTGTATTTACTGCACAGCAGATTACAGGAAAAAGAATTGGAGCCGCTGGAAAAGCAGTGCGGCAGACTGGGATATAAATTTTTTCCAGTGAAAATAGAAGATTCCTGGTTTTCCCAGGCTCCGGTTACGAAACAGTATCCCAGAGAAATGTATTACCGTCTTCTCGCTCCCTGTTTTCTGCCTCAAAAACTTCACCGGATCCTGTATCTGGCCCCGGACATACTGGTGATCAACTCACTGAAGCCCCTCTGGGAAACAGACATGAAGGGAAGACTATTCGCCGCCGCCGCCCATACAGGGAAGACAAACCTGGCAAATAATATCAATCAGGTGCGGCTGGGAACTACCCATAAATACTTTAATTCCGGAGTGCTCCTTATTAACCTGGATCAGGGAAGAAAGGAAATTCTTCCGGAAGAGATTTTCCGGTATGCCGGAGAACATGCAAAAGAGCTCCTGCTTCCCGATCAGGATATCTTAAATGCAGTTTTCGGCTCCAGAACCCTGGAGCTGGATGACTATCTCTGGAACTACGACGCCAGGAATTACAGTACCTACCTTCTGCGGAGTGGAGGCGTCTGTGATATGGACTGGGTAATGGGAAATACAGGGATCCTCCATTTCTGCGGAAAGACCAAACCCTGGCAGGCCGGCTATATACACAGGTTCGGGATCCTGTATAAACATTATATGCAGATCAACCGCCGTCTGGATCAGAGCCTGGCCTCCGGATTCAGGTGAAGCAGCTCGCCGGAGAGAATCTGTTCTAACTGCCGCACCAGCTTTTCCTGATCATAAGAGGGTGTTTTGCTGTATTCCAGCAGAACGCCCACCAATCCACAGGCGTTAAACTGGAGAAGGACCTGCATATCCTCATAGTTTACATACAGATCCGGATGGTTGTGCCGTGATACTTCTACCATATAGGCTTTGGCGGCATCAATTAATAATTCCTCTATCTGAGCACGTCTCTGAGAATTCAGGAGCTTCTGAAACTCAGAAAAATGTTCTGTACAGAAAGCAATAAAAACCTTGATGGCGGATCTAAGATCTCCTGCCTTCAGACTTTCATCCACCAGGCTATGGGTCTGCTGGCGGATGGACCATTCCAGAACATCCATGATATCCTGAAAATGATAATAAAAAGTCTGGCGGG
>DWYZ01000192.1 GCA_019118425.1 Candidatus Blautia faecavium
AAAAAAAGCTACAGATTCATATTGACAAATGATTACAACAGTGCTATCTTAAATCATAGATGTTAGCACTCCTGATAGTTGAGTGCTAACAATCTAAAAAGAATGGAAGTTACTTGCAGTAAATGCAGCAATAATAAGGAAATCCGCAAGGGATAACCTTTATAGCTGCAGTAAATGCAGCAATAATAAGGAAAGGAGCTGAGTGAATGGACGATGTATTGGATGACCGGAAAAAGAAAATTTTAAAGGCCATTATTAAGACATATATGGAAACCGGCGAGCCCGTAGGCTCCAGGACCATTTCCAAATACACGGACCTAAACGTAAGCTCGGCGACGATCCGAAATGAAATGTCAGACCTGACAGACCTTGGTTACATCATTCAGCCCCATACATCAGCGGGAAGGATTCCTTCCGATAAGGGCTACCGCCTTTATGTAGACGAACTGATGCAGGAGAAGGAAGATGAGATCGCAGAAATCCGTAATCTGATGATTGAGAAAACAGATAAGCTGGAAAAGGTCTTAAAACAGGTGGCAAGAGTATTGGCTTCCAATACTAATTATGCGACGATGATCTCGGTGCCCCAGTACAGCGGAAGCCGCCTGAAGTTCATTCAGCTTTCCAGAGTAAATGAGCTCCAGCTGGTGGCGGTGGTTGTCTGTGAGGGAAACGTCATCCGTAATCAGATCATTGATCTGGAGGAAGAAATGGATGACGAGACGATTTTGAAATTAAATCTTCTTTTAAATACGAACCTGAACGGTCTGCCCATCCAGGATATAAATCTTGGAATGATCGCCAGGCTGAAAGAACAGGCAGGTATACACAGCGGAGTGGTCGCCACGGTACTCGACGCAGTGGCCGCTACCATCCAGGTGGATGAAGAGGATTTGGAAATCTATACATCGGGGGCTACAAACATATTTAAGTATCCGGAACTGGCCGATAAGAGCAAAGCGAGCGAGCTGATATCCACATTTGAGGAGAAGCAGCAGCTTGTGGATCTGGTGAAGGAAAGAATGTCCGATACAGAAAATACCGGTGTTCAGGTTTATATCGGTGATGAAATGCCGATTAAGACTATGAAGGACTGTTCAGTGGTAACAGCTACTTATGAACTGGGAAACGGAATGCATGGAACCATAGGCATTATCGGACCGAAACGGATGGATTACGAAAATGTGGTTGACAGCCTGAAAACATTGAAAGTCGAGCTGGATCAGGTATTTAAAAAGAAAACGTAGAAAGGCGGTAGAGAAAGCGTGTCAGAGGAAAATAAGACTACATCTGAAGTACAAGAAGAGGTGAAGGATATTCCAAAGGAGGAAGACGCTAAGGCAGAAGCGCCTGCAAAGGAAGAGCAGCAGGAGCCAGAAACCTCTGCAGATCCGGAACAGGAGGAAGAAGCAGCTCCTTCAGAAAATAAAGAAGGAAAAACAAAGGCCTCTTTCTTTGGCAAGAAAAAAAAGGATAAAAAGGATCAGCAGATCGAAGAGCTGACGGACCGCCTGAAACGCAGCATGGCAGAATTTGACAATTTCCGCAAACGTACGGAAAAAGAAAAAGCGAGCATGTACATCATTGGAGCAAAAGAGATTGTAGAGAAAATGCTTCCGGTGGTTGATAATTTCGAGAGAGGTCTTGCACAGGCTGCAGAAGGCGATGCATTTGCAGATGGAATGAAAATGATCTATAAGCAGATGATGACAGCGTTGGATGAGCTGGGAGTAAAACCCATAGAGGCGGTAGGAAAAGAATTCGATCCTGCTTTTCACAATGCAGTGATGCATGTGGAAGACGATTCCGTAGGTGAAAACATCATAGTGGAAGAGCTTCAGAGAGGCTACACCTACAAAGACTTCGTTGTCCGTCACAGCATGGTCAAAGTAGCAAATTGACCTAGAGCACTTAGTGCAAGGTCCTTCCCGAACCTTAATAAGCGCAAGCTTAAAAGCGCAGCTCGAATTTAGTTGAGGGAAGAAACCGATTGAAGGCACTTAGAGAATTATTATTAAAATTTGAAATAAAGAAAAAATCAGGAGGGAAATTATCATGGGAAAAATCATTGGTATTGACTTAGGTACTACAAACAGCTGTGTAGCCGTAATGGAAGGCGGACAGCCAACAGTCATCGCAAACACAGAAGGCGCAAGAACCACACCGTCTGTTGTAGCTTTTACAAAGACAGGAGAGCGTCTCGTAGGTGAGCCTGCAAAACGTCAGGCAGTCACAAACGCAGAAAAGACTATCTCATCCATTAAGAGAGAAATGGGAACAGATTATCGTGTAAATATTGACGGAAAGAAATATTCTCCGCAGGAAATTTCCGCAATGATTCTTCAGAAGCTGAAAAAAGATGCTGAGGGATATTTGGGAGAGCCTGTAACAGAAGCAGTTATCACAGTTCCGGCGTATTTCAATGATGCACAGCGTCAGGCAACCAAGGATGCGGGCAAGATTGCCGGCCTTGATGTAAAACGTATCATCAATGAGCCTACAGCAGCAGCCCTTGCATATGGACTTGACAATGAAAAAGAACAGAAGATCATGGTATACGACCTTGGCGGCGGTACTTTCGATGTTTCTATCATTGAAATCGGCGATGGAGTAATCGAGGTGCTCTCCACAGCAGGAAACAACCGTCTGGGCGGCGATGACTTCGACCAGAAGATTACAGATTATATGCTGGCTGAGTTCAAGAAAAATGAAGGTGTGGACTTAAGCACAGATAAGATGGCAATGCAGAGGTTAAAAGAAGCTGCTGAAAAAGCAAAGAAAGAGCTTTCCTCCGCAACCACCACAAACATTAACCTTCCGTTCATCACAGCAACAGCAGAAGGCCCGAAACATTTCGATATGAACCTGACAAGAGCAAAATTCGATGAGCTGACACATGAGCTGGTAGAAAAGACAGCAGAACCGGTTCGCCGTGCACTGTCTGATGCTGGCATCACAGCAGCAGATCTTGGCCAGGTACTTCTGGTAGGTGGTTCTACACGTATCCCGGCAGTACAGGATAAGGTAAAACAGCTTACAGGAAAAGAGCCGAGCAAATCTCTGAACCCGGATGAGTGTGTAGCACTTGGCGCATCCGTACAGGGCGGTAAATTAGCAGGCGATGCAGGCGCAGGGGATATCCTTCTTCTGGATGTTACACCACTGTCATTGTCCATTGAGACTATGGGCGGAATCGCTACCCGTCTCATCGAAAGAAATACTACAATTCCTACAAAGAAGAGCCAGATCTTCTCTACAGCGGCAGATAACCAGACAGCCGTAGATATTAACGTAGTACAGGGTGAGCGGCAGTTCGCAAGAGATAATAAATCCTTAGGCCAGTTCCGTCTGGATGGAATCCCGCCAGCACGCCGTGGTGTTCCGCAGATCGAAGTAACCTTTGATATCGATGCAAACGGTATTGTAAATGTTTCCGCAAAGGATCTGGGAACTGGAAAAGAGCAGCACATCACTATTACAGCAGGATCTAACATGTCTGATGCAGAAATCGACAAGGCTGTAAAAGAAGCTGCTGAATTTGAAGCACAGGATAAGAAACGTAAAGAAGCGATCGATACAAGAAACAATGCAGACTCCATGGTATTCCAGGTAGAGAACGCATTGAAAGAAGCTGGAGATAAGCTGGATGCAAATGATAAGGCGGCTGTAGAGGCAGACTTAAATGCATTAAAGGATCTTCTTTCCCAGACAGCAAACGTAGAGAGCATGACAGACGCACAGGTAGCTGATATTAAAGCAGCACAGGAAAAGATGATGGAAAGCGCTCAGAAGCTCTTCTCCAAGATGTATGAGCAGACACAGGGCGGCCAGGCAGGACCGAACCCAGGCAACATGGGCGGCGCGTCTTCCCAGGGCGGAAATGAAGCTGGCTATGGCGATGACGTGGTAGACGCTGATTATAAAGAAGTCTAAAAAAGTCGTTACTGGTCACACAGTGACCAGTAACGGGCAATTTGGCATTTAAAATCCGCTTTGCGAAGCCAAATTGCCTGTTGGTTCATACTGGCCCGCAACCACGCAGTAAGTGCGTGGTTCGGATGTGACATGTAACAAAAAGTCAACTAAGTATAGGAATGGATAATCATGGCTGATAAGAGAGATTATTACGAGGTCTTGGGTGTTTCAAAAAATGCCGGAGAATCGGAACTAAAAAGTGCATATCGTAAATTAGCCAAAAAATATCACCCGGATGTAAATCCGGGTGATAAAGATGCAGAAGCGAAATTTAAAGAAGCTACAGAAGCATATACTGTTTTAAGCGATCCGGATAAGAGAAGGCAGTACGACCAGTTCGGTCACGCGGCTTTCGAAAATGGCGGCGGCGGTGCCGGCGGCTTCGGCGGTTTCGACTTCAGCGGCGCAGATATGAGCGATATCTTCGGCGATATTTTTGGCGATTTATTTGGCGGCGGCAGAAGACGTGCCAACAACGGTCCCATGAAAGGGGCGAATCTTCGGGCACGTATCAATATTACCTTTGAAGAGGCTGTATTTGGCTGCGACAAAGAACTGGAGATCGTATTAAAGGATGAATGTACCCAATGTCATGGAACCGGCGCAAAACCAGGTACGCAGCCTGTCACCTGTCCGAAATGTAACGGTGAAGGACAGATTGTTTATACACAGCAGTCCATGTTCGGTATGGTGCGCAATGTACAGACCTGTCCGGAGTGTCATGGAACCGGAAAAGTGATCAAAGAAAAATGTACCTCATGCCGGGGAACCGGATATACATCTGCCAGAAAGAAAATCCAGGTATCCGTACCTGCTGGTATTGATAATGGACAGAGCATTCGTATCCGTGATAAAGGAGAACCGGGTACGAACGGAGGACCAAGAGGAGATCTTCTGGTAGAAGTGAACGTAGCCCGTCATCCTATTTTCCAGAGACAGGATATGAATATATTTTCCACTGCCCCGATCACCTATGCCCAGGCGGCATTAGGCGGGGAGGTACGCATCAATACAGTGGACGGGGAGATTTCTTACGAAGTTAAGCCCGGCACACAGACAGATACAAGAATCCGCTTAAAAGGTAAGGGGGTTCCGTCTTTGCGCAATAAAAACATCCGCGGCGATCATTATGTGACCCTGGTCGTTCAGGTACCTACGAATCTGAACGAAGAGGCAAAGGATGCTCTGCGCCGCTTCGATGCAGCATGTGGAAACAGACCATATAATAAAAAAGATACAGAAGAAAAGCCGGAAAAGAAGAAAAAAAGCTTTATGGATAAGCTGAAAGAAACCTTTGAGGAATAATTTTGTAAGATTTTTTCGGGAAAAGAGGGTTACCCTCTTTTCTTTTTTTGTGCATTCGTGTATAGTAAAAAATAGCGGCCTGCTGTAAGGCGGCATACAGATAGAGATATGGCTTTAAAGGAGGACATATGAGCGCTGAAATCGTACTGCAGCAAATGATCATTATCTTTCTGCTGATCATGACAGGATATATTGTTTATAAAAGAGGAATTATACAGAATAATGTCGCAAAGGGAATATCCGCCCTTGTAGTCAATGTGTGTAATCCTGCGCTTCTTATTCGAAGCGCCTTCGATCATGACGCATCCATCACCTACGATAAAATTTTATATGCTGTAGTGGGAGGCGCAGTTTTATATGCCGTGCTGATTTTGGCATCCCTGTTCCTTCCTAAGCTCCTCAGTGTGGGAGAAAAATGGAAAAAGCATTACGCCCTTATGTGTCTGTTCGGGAATACCGGTTTTATCGGAATCCCGTTGGTATCCGCAGTTTTTGGAGAACATGCAGTGATTTATGTGGCGGTATTTAATATATACTTTAATCTTTTGTTCTATACATATGGGATCTGGCTGGCAGACGGCGGGAAGAATTCTTTTTCTTTAAAAAATTTCCTGAATGTAGGAAATATAGCTATTGTTTTGACGATTATTATTTTTGCGTTTCAGATCCGGCTTCCGGAGGTTGTTACCAGTACCGTAGATTATATGGCGGATACCACTACTTTTTTGGCAATGGTCGTGATCGGGATATCTCTTGCGAGAACGGACCTAAAAGCGATTTTCGCAGAGAAAAAGCTTTATCCCTTCATTATCCTTCGGTTTCTTGTGATTCCTGTGGCCGTCAGTTTCATATTGAGACTGTTTATCAGAGATGATATCGTGTACGGAGTGACAATCCTGATGGCGTCTGTCCCTGTGGCAAACCTGCCTTTGATGCGGGTAGAAGAGGTTGGCGGAGATGGAGCTGTCCTGTCAAAGGGGATCATATTGAGCACGGTTTTGTCCCTTCTGACCATTCCTGTGGTGACATTGTTTGTGTAACGGGGGCGCTATTGGTCAAAAGCTGACAGTAACAAAACAGATAGGAGAATATGTTATGAAATGGAATCGTTTTACCTTAAAAACAAAGACAGAAGCAGAAGATATCGTGATCTGCACTTTGGCGGAGGTAGGGATCGAAGGCGTGGAGATCCAGGACAAAAAGCCTCTGTCAGAGGAAGATAAGGCTCAGATGTTTGTGGATATCATGCCGGAGGGCCCAGAGGATGATGGGATTGCTTATTTGAATTTTTATTTGGACGAGGATGAAGATAAAGAAGCAGTCCTGGCAAAGGTGAGAGAAGCTCTCGATGGACTTAAGGAATTTATGGACATTGGGGATGCTACGATCCAGGAGTCACAGACAGAAGATAAAGACTGGATCAATAACTGGAAAGAGTATTTTCATCAGTTTTATGTGGATGATATATTGATCGTTCCCTCCTGGGAAGAAGTAAAAGAAGAGGATAAAGATAAAATGATCCTTCACATTGACCCGGGAACCGCTTTTGGGACCGGTATGCATGAGACTACGCAGCTTGTGATCCGGCAGCTGAAAAAATATGTGAAAAAAGATACCAGGCTCCTTGACGTGGGAACGGGAAGCGGTATCCTTGGCATTGTGGCATTGAAGCTGGGAGCGGAAGTTGTGATGGGAACGGATCTGGATCCCTGTGCGGTACCGGCTGTGACAGAAAATAAAGAAGCGAATGGTATTCCAGATGAAAAATTTCATATGCTGATCGGAAATATCATTGATGATAAAAAAGTACAGGATCAGGTGGGATACGAAGCCTATGATATCGCAGCGGCAAATATCCTTGCAGACGTTCTGGTGCCCCTTACTCCTGTGGTGGTAAATCATATAAAAAAAGGCGGCTATTATATTACGTCCGGTATTTTAGATGTAAAGGAAGAGGTTGTATGTGAGGCTGTGAAAGAAGCAGGCCTTACCCTGGTGGAGGTTACAAGACAGGGTGAGTGGGTTTGTGTGACAGCCAGAAAGGACTGACAGATGCAGCGTTTATTTGCCGAACCCTTTCAGATCGATGAAGAACACCACTGTATTTTTATTACAGGAGACGATGTAAATCACATAAAGAATGTGCTGCGTATGAAACCGGGAGAAGAAGTATGGGTCAGTGACAGCAGGAATAAGGAATACCACTGTACGATCCAGAACCTGGACCGGGATGAGGTAAGGCTTCAGATTTTATATGTGCAGGAAACGGATTATGAACTCCCGGGAAAAATATGCCTTTTTCAGGCGCTCCCCAAAGGAGATAAAATGGAACTGATCGTTCAGAAGGCTGTGGAGCTTGGGGCGGCGGAAATCATTCCTGTAGAGACAAAGCGCTGCGTGGTAAAACTGGACGCGAAAAAAAGAGAAAAAAAGACAGCCCGCTGGCAGGAAATCGCAAGAAGCGCGGCAAAACAGTCGAAAAGGATGCTTGTTCCGAAAGTGCAGCCTGTGATGACTTTTTCGGAGGCATTGGCCTATGCGCAGGAACTGGATGTTTGCCTTATCCCCTATGAGCTTGCCAGGGGAATGAAGGAAACAAAGAAGATCCTTGAGGAAATCCGGCCGGGAGAGACTATAGGGATCTTTATCGGTCCGGAAGGAGGATTTGAGGAAGAAGAGGTAGATAAGGCGATGAAAATGGGGGCAAAGCCCATTACCTTAGGCAGACGTATCCTGCGGACAGAGACGGCCGGACTTACGCTTTTGTCTGTCTTGATGTTTCATTTGGAGGAAGAGAATGGAAGCATATTTTGATAATTCCGCTACGACCCGTTGTTATGAGTCGGTGAAGGAAATTGTGGTAAAGACCATGATGGAGGATTTCGGAAATCCTTCCGCCATGCATAAAAAGGGTGTGGAGGCAGAGCGGTATGTAAAAGCTGCCGCCCAGATCTTAGCCAATCTTTTAAAAGTAAAAGAAAAAGAGATCCTGTTTACCTCCGGAGGGACAGAATCCAATAATCTTGCTCTTATTGGCGGGGC
>DWYZ01000193.1 GCA_019118425.1 Candidatus Blautia faecavium
TCTTTTAAGATTGCCCTTGCAAGAGCAATTCTTTGATTTTCACCTCCTGAGAGATATGTGCCTCCTGTTCCGACGAGCGTATCAAGCCCATCCGGGAGGCGGTCAATAATGTCCTTGCATTGTGCTTCATCAGCCGCTTTCAGGACTTCTTCCCTGGTAGCGTCCGGGCGGGCCGCTTTAATATTATTCAGTAAAGTATCCTTGAACAGACGGGTATTCTGAAATACGAAAGCAACTCTTTTCATCAGTTCCTGCTTCTCGATATTGCGTACATCCACGCCGCCAATCGTAACAGAACCTGATTGAACATCATAAAATCGGGGAATGAGGCTTGCCGCTGTACTTTTACCACTGCCAGAGGCACCAACGAGCGCAACTGTTTTTCCTGCCGGAACCTCAAAGCTGATATGGTCTAAGGCTTTCTCTTTTGCACCTGGATAGGTGAAAGAAACATCCGAAAACACAATCGAAGCGTCTGCCGGGATCATGGGATGTTCCGGCTCTTTTAATGGTTTCTCCTGCAAAATTTCTTCCACCCGGCTGACGGCACTCTTAGCCGCCATAAGCTGCTCGCTGGCAAACATGATACGGTTCATCATAGTTGCACAGATCGGAGTAAACAAACTGTAAAACAGAAAATCCAGTACAACATTTTCATATGCCGCTTGCCCGCTGACCCCGGACAAAATAAACATGACGACTGGAATAAGTAAAACAAACGTGCCATTCAGTGTTACTGTAAATCCAGTAAGAGGAATACGGCATTTTAAGGCATACCCGGAAGCAAATTTTTCGTATTCTTCTATTGCAGTATGAAAATTTTTGAAGGAATAAATGGTCTGCTGAAATACTTTTACAATAGGGATACCTCGAATATATTCCACAGCTTCTTTATTCATTGTTTCCAGTGCAGTCATATACTTGCCCATAAACTGAGCATTATCTCCACCCATCATTTGCTTCAGAAAGATGACACTGATCCCCATAGGTATCAGGCAGCAAATTCCCAGCCGCCAGTCAAAAAGGAAAATCAAAATAATGACGGCGACCGGCATAACTGCTGCTCCGGTCAGATCGGGAAGTTGATGGGCCAGAAACCCTTCTGTAAGTCCCGCATTATCATCAATGATTTTTCTGAGTCGTCCGCTTGCATTTTGGCTGAAATAGCCCAACGGTAGTGTCACAATATGGTGGATTGCAGTTTTTCTCATATTGGTAGCTGTACGAAATGCCGCCAGATGAGTGCAGTTCAGGGCGATAAAATAAACTAAAATGCTTGCTGCCGCAAACACAACCGCCATCCACGCATAATGGGCGCTTTCCGTTGCAAGAGATATATCCCCGTCGGCAAACGCCTGGATTAAATCACGGATAACAAGCCAAATACAAACAAAAGGCAGCATAGATAAAATGGTACTGATCCCGGAGAGAACACATCCCAAAACGGTCAAAGCATGGAATTTACCTGCATATCCGAACATTCTGGACAGCTCTCCGCTTTTTTGCTTCTCCATAAGCAAGGCTCCTTTCGCAAGAATAGACGAGTTAGCATTTTCTAACCCGTCTATTATCATAAAATCATTTAGTTGTTTCTGCCACTCCATACAGAGCGTATCTATCCAATCAGACACATAATCATTGACACATAAGGCAGGAATATAAGCGGGACAGATTTTCCTGTAACGGAAATGTTTCTACATGACCTTCATCAACAAAATGCAGAACCCGATTACAAGTCATAGCGGCAAATTCATAATCGTGGGTAATGATTAAAATGGTCTTTCCTTTTTGCGCCAGAGCTTTCAAATGCTCCGATATTCTCATCATATTTTTGAAGTCAAGGCCGCTGGTAGGCTCATCTAAGATTAAGATAGGCGTATCTATCCAATCTGATACAGCGAGAGTAAGTCGTTGTTTCTGCCCGCCGGAAAGAGTAACGGGATGCCGTTCTTTCCATTCAAACAAGCCATATAGTTTTAGCAGATCATCGCGTTGCTCCTGGGTACTGCCTTTTCCGTTTAATAGCAGTTCTTCTTCTACGCTGTCCCCAAACAACTGGCAATCTGTATTTTGCATAACAAAGTAGGCAAAATTTTTCCTTTTGCCTTTAGATACCTTTGTCCCGTTATATATGACATGACCCTCTTTTTCCTTTTGCATACCACAAAGAATATTCGACAAAGTAGTTTTTCCTATTCCGTTATGGCCTACAATCGCAATCAGGTCGCCAGCATACGCCCGAAAAGATATATCGTGGAAAACCGGATGTTTGCGATAGGAAAACGTCAAATCCTTTACCTCCATCGTCATATCTTTTTCTTTTGTAGGGGGAATATCTACTTCAATATGGTGTAAATCTGCCGCCCGTATTCCTATGGCTCGTCTTTTTTCTTCTGGAATAGAGAGCAGTTCTCCCGCCGTCCATTCTTCTTTTATGCTCCCGTTTTCCATATAAAGAAAACGGTCTGCAAGGTCAGTAAGATAATAAAGCCGGTGTTCAGCAACAATGATTGTGTGGCCTTCCGCTTTTAGTCCACCCATCAAATTTTTAAGCGCCTCAACGGAATACATATCCAAATTGGCCGAAGGTTCATCAAACACATAAATTTCCGGGTCAACAGCATTGACGGAGGCCACCGCTATTTTCTGTTTTTCTCCGCTGGACATCGGATAAATTTCTTTCCCGCGCAGCATATCTCCGTTAATACGTTTGATCGCACTTGAAACCCGTCCATCCAGTTCTTCATACGGAACGCCATAGTTTTCACACCCGAATGCAATTTCATCCTCTGTAATACTGGCAAAAAACTGGCTCTTTGGATCTTGAAAGATTGAACCTACTTTTTTCCCGATTTCATACAGAGGATATTCCGATATGCTGCGTCCCAGCAGTGTGACTTGCCCTTTCAGCGTCCCTTCGTAAAATTGTTCAGCTAACCCGTTTATCAATCGTGTTAAAGTTGTCTTTCCGCAGCCGCTCCCTCCAGTCAGAACAAGGAACTCGCCCTTTTTTATATCGAGGCTGATATGATGGATACTTTCTGTTTCGGCTCCCGGATATTCAAAAGATACATCTTCAAACTGGATAACGGATCGCCTTGTTTTATCATTTACCATTATGCTACCGTCCTTTCCAGCACAAAATAGAGTGCGGTTACGCAAACAGCAACCACGCACATAATCCAATCTCTTTTTTGAAATTCTATCTTCCTGCGGCAGGTATGTTTTCCCGGATTGGAAATCCCCCTGCTTTCAGCAGAAGCTGCGAGTTCTTCAGCTATTCTGGATGAGCGGAAAATAACAGGCGTAACAATATACTCCATTGCGTCCAGAGGGTGTTTCCATGACAACAGCTTTCGCAACCGAAGTGAGGCAAACACATCGGAAAATTCACTGCGCACAGTAGGGAAGAAACGCAACATGAAGGTTACGGGCAGGGCAATTCCATCAGGAGCGTGGATTTTTTTAAAAACTGCTACAACTTCTCCCGGCGGCATACCAATCACGGGCTGCGCAGCCATAACCATCATCAAAATACGCAGCACCATGAACAGGAACATTTCCGGCATAAGAATGGTAATGCCCTGTCCTCCTGAAAGCAGCCTTAACACGATAAAAACACCGCAGACGATTAGATATTTTATTGTCTGCCTGCCAAAGCCCTGAATAATCAAATACACGCTCAAAACGCCCAAAAGTGTGTATATCAAAATGTCGCTTGTGAGCACCGCCACAAGCGACATAGTGAGAACTATGACAAGCAATTTGGTTCGGAAATCAAATTTC
>DWYZ01000194.1 GCA_019118425.1 Candidatus Blautia faecavium
ATGCATACGGGCAACCCAGGCAAGAAGCCATATACCCGGTTCCAGATTGCGGTCAACCGCAAATACCATCCTCAGGGTGTGGCACAGATCAGGGAAAGGACGGACTATCCTTGGATTTATAGTTATGGTCCGAAAGGGGAAATAGATTATCAAGTACTCCGGGCCGGCTCAAAGGTCTATATCGATGGGGCTCTGCAGACACGGAGTTATGTGGAGGACTACCGATGCACGAACCCGGACTGCGGGAAAAAATACCAGCATAGCGGAAAAACACTCGAAGTAATTTCATACTCTACAGAATATTTAACGGACTACGATCCTATAGGGGATGACTTTGAAGATATGGATTGACCACGGCTTTAGGGAAGCGGCTTTTGGCAGGTTCTGCCAGGCCGCTTTTGATTTTCTGCAGTTTTTATTAATCCTGCCTTTACACCACATTATGAACAAATACACGAAAGGAGAAACAAAAATGAATGAAAGGATTAAAAAGGACGCAGAAGCTTTTATTTCCAGGATTGAGAAAAAAGAGATGATATTGGACCAGATCCATATATTATCTCCAGTCAGTGAGGATAATGAGTTTTTACGAGTGCTGGATATTTATCCGATGACGCTTGTATTTCCCTATATCCCCAAAAACATCAAAAAAATGCGGATATCATCCGCCATGAAGCGCCTGGTAGAAAAGACCGGAATGATTTTCCTTTATGAGGAAACAGTGTATTTTCTGGATCCGGCGATTTTCCGTTCCTTCTGGGACCTCTTTGGATTTTCCAAAGAGGCGATCATTGGTTTTGCCGACATGGACGGCATAGGGACAGACCTCGCGAACCAAAGCGGATGGCGCAACCTGTACTTTGCACAACTGTTTAAAAATGCCGAAAACCCTGTGGCATATGCTACAGTTGAACAATGCGGCAAATACAATATCATACATGCCCTGCATAGGAGTACGCTCGATTTAGGGGTAAAAGCATGGGATATTGCGGATGCCTTAGAAAAAGAAGGGGCTGTTACAACCAAATGGGAATTTACGACCAGGAAGGTTGAAATCCATGTCTCTATGCCCTTAGAGATAAGCGGGTGGAGGCAGGCACTGGTCATCCGCGACTCGGAAATTGGCGCGGAATCGCTGACTTTCTATGCCGCTTGGAAAAAAGGGGATGACGACTTGCTGTACATGGATTTATTCCGATGCAGGCATCGGAGTAAGACGAACATGGAGCAGATCCTTGGAGACATCCATGGGCTTTTAAAGAAATCGTCAACAATGCCAATGCCTCCGATACGGTTGGAGGATGTAGCAGGGAAGATGAAAAAGACATTAGGGAAAAAATTGTTTCAAAAATTTACTTTCTATATGTCGCAGATCTCACCCATAGAAGATGATATCTTAACCCGTGCCGCCAAGTTTGCTGGCAAGATAAAACTTGATGATGATCAAGTGCGCTACAGGCTTGCCCTTGGAGAATTGGTGTCGAAAGAGGATAAAACATGCTAAGGGTCATGAGCCCTGGTGACCTAAAAGGATATTGCCTAAAAAAGCCACAAGGCCCGCAATTCGAGTTACTGGCAGGGGCTGTTACGGATATCACCAGGGATGGCAGGGACTTCATCGTAAGGCTGTCGGGAATGGCCTATGGAAGATGGATGTCAGCTTATATACGCTTTAGTGACCGGGAAATGAGCGACCGTAAGATGCTTGCTACAAGGCTTGTCGCGAGCCAAGTGAAAAGGGGTGATTTCCTTTCCGTTTTTTTAATGCATAAAAATAAGGAGAGGGTAGCCCTGGATTTTAAATTTTACGGTAACTGGCGTTTCCACGGTTGGGCCGGTGAAAAAAACGTGTTTATCGGAAAGATATATAATTTCAGTAATGACTGTGCATGGTTTTGCGATTATTCGCCGCGTAACGGCGGTAAGAAAACGTATTCATGGCAGGTCTGCTTTGAACCACAGGTCATGGACAGTGCCCGCAGATTCTTATCCCAGGGAAATCCTTTTGCGATTTGCATCTGTGGGTCACAGATCGGTGGAACAGGCCAGTATCTATGTCATACATTTGATGTGATCTAAGCAATTTATAATAAAAAGTGCAAATCAAGAAAGGAGAAAATTATGAACAAAGCGATTTTAATGGGAAGGTTGACAAGAGATCCTGAAGTTAGGTATTCCGCCGGTGAAAATCCGATAGCGATAGCGCGGTACACCCTGGCAGTGGACAGGAGGTTCCGTAGGGATGGAGAGAACAATGCGGATTTCATCAGCTGCGTAGTTTTTGGAAAAGGAGCTGAATTCACAGAAAAGTATTTCCGCCAGGGATTAAAAATCGTGATCTCTGGACGCATACAGACCGGAAGCTATACGAACAAGGATGGGCAGAAGGTATATACTACCGAAGTGGTAGTGGAAGAGCAGGATTTTGCTGAAAGCAAATCAGCACAGGATAACAGACAGGCATCTTCGCGACAGACTGACCAGGAAAATGACTACCAGGGAGGAAATCACCAGGCCCCGCCGCAGAACGGTTACCAGGGCGGAGGCTATCAGGCCCCGCCGCAGAACAGTTACCAGGGTGGAGGCTACCAGGCCCCGCCGCAGAACGGTTACCAGGCCCCACCGCAGAACGGTTACCAGGGTGGAGGCTACCAGGCCCCACCTCAAGGGGGATATGACAATGAATTCATGAATATTCCAGAAGGGCTTGACGAAGAATTACCGTTTAATTGATCTTTTGATCCTTTATCTTTTTGGGGGCGGAAAGATCCGCTCCCTTTTTAATGCATAGCAGGAGGATGCTTATGAAACGAAAAAAAGGAAAAAAGCCATCCGTTAGAGGAATTTTATATTGCGTTATCTTTATGGGTTTTATCCTATTTAATAGTTTAGGGATAAAAAACGGCCTGTTCCCTGAGAATAATATAGACTCTACTTACCTTGACACCCGGGACCTGCCCGAATATACCGGAAGCCCTTACGTGACCATCAATGACAATGAACCCGAATTTGACGCAGAAGATTATGGTACGCAGCCTTTTGAGAGTTATTCTTCTCTGGACGATCTGGGCAGATGCGGGACTGTCTATGCCAATATCGGCATAGAGCTCATGCCAACGGAGGAACGTGAGAGTATCAGCCAGGTCCATCCTACCGGATGGCAAAGTGTCACCTATGATGGCATCGATGGGGAATATTTATATAACCGTTGCCATCTGATCGGTTTCCAGCTTACTGGGGAAAACGCGAATGATAGAAACCTGATCACGGGGACACGGTATATGAATGTGGAAGGGATGCTCCCCTTTGAAAATCAGGTGGCGGATTATATACGGAGTACCGGAAACCATGTTTTATACAGGGCTACGCCCTTTTTTGAAGGAAACGATCTTGTGGCGAAAGGCGTGCAGATAGAAGCGGGATCTGTGGAAGACCAGGGAAGGGGAATTTCCTTTAATGTTTATGTTTTTAATGTTCAGCCCGGTATTGAGATCGATTATGCCACAGGAAAAAGCCGGCAGTATTCAAACAACGAAGGTGCATCCGGCTCCGTGGAAAATAATTCCCTGGAAGCGTTTTTCGAAAGACGGTGGGCCCTTGCTCTTCCATAAATAGTACATTTTCTTATTTTCGATTTGATCATCGTATAACTTGCCAAGGAGAATATAGCCTGCATACGGACACCTCTTTTGGACACCTCTGTACTACTGCCTCAGTACCTCCAGCCCGTTTGTTACTTGGGATAGTCTTTAACCACATTATTATAAAAATACGGAAGGAGGAATGGGAAATGAAGATTTTTTCCCAGAATTTTAAATCTTATTACGAAGTAAAAGGATACCGTAATGAGAAAAATAACCTGATCCTCGATTTTAATGAGATCAAGAGGATCGCTAGGGAGTTCCAACTGAAAGAAGAATATAGCTTTATAAAAGCGGAGATAGATCATGCGGTGGTGCTATGCACGGTGGTCTCTCCTGAAGGAATTTCCGTATCCGCGATAGGGGAAGCGGTAAGGGAGACTTTACATGGGATTTACAGGTACAACCCTGTGACAGCGGTTTCGGAAATTGCGTATGGGCGAGCTGTTATAAACTATATGATGTTCCCAAGTACGACCTTCTCTGAAATCGATCCGATGCAATCCATTTACCCAATGATAGGTAGCCGCCTTACAGACTATGGAAAATGGAAACTGACTGCTACGGTCTTTAAAGGGAAAACGGTAGAGGAATTATTCCAGTGCAGGCAGCAGGAGGATAAAGCCTTATTGCGGATGTATCTTGCAAAAGACCCGGCATTAGTAAAAGATCCAGCGCTCCAGGAAGATGTCATTGCTATCCAAGGATATGACAGAAAGCTGAATATGTCGCTTAATGGCACAAACGGAGGGATGGCGCATGAATAATAGGACAAATTTTTACAGGGATGAAATATTCCGCCTGCTAGGGCAGGAAAGATATCTTTTGGCCTTTGATGTGGAAACGACAGGATTGCAGCCTGACGCGCAGATCATCCAGTTTGCGGGAGTGCTTTATGAGATGGGGAAAGAAAAAAAATTCACCCTTACGGAACGGGAACGTATGAATATCTATATCCGTCCCAGGACAGCATTGCCTAAAAGGATCACGGAACTTACAGGCCTGACAAATACATTCCTTGCGGATTATCCGTATGAAGAAGAGGCGTTCCCGCTGATCCGGGCTTTTTTGTCACAGGAAGGGATTTACTGTGGATACAACGTAGCGTTTGATATTGGTAAAATCCGTGCCCTATATGAACGGCAAGGTTTTCTTTTTCATCAGAGGAAATATCTTGATGTCCTTGAAATGGCAAGAGATTGTATACCAAAAGACAAAATAGAAAAGTATAATCTCTCATCTGTCTCATCCTATTTAAACACCACACAGGGACTGGATTATCATAATGCACAGGATGACATATCGGCTACTGCCAGATGTTTTATCCGCCTGCTTAATATGTATATCCAGGCTTGGAGGGAAGAACGAGGAAGAAAAAAAGAGAAGCTTGTGTTATCCTACTGTTATTATTGGGTTAACCGCTACCAAAAAAGCATGCAGCGTGTTATTGCAGTAACTACTGGGGGAAACCTCTATTATGATGCGATCAAAAAGCAGTGGGGGATAAACAAAAAAGAATCTCTTAAAATAGAGGATGTTGACCTGGATTTTATCCAGATACAATGCCTTAGCAAATACAAATGCCAGGATATGGATGAGT
>DWYZ01000032.1 GCA_019118425.1 Candidatus Blautia faecavium
GGGATGGTACTTATCTGCCTCGTAATAAATAAGTGTGTTTGGACGGATCAAAAAAGCATCTCCTTCAGAAAGGGAATAGATTTTTCCGTCCGTTTTATAAATGCCCTTTCCCCCTAAAATATAATGGATCAGATAACCGCTTCGCACAATAGGGCCATAGCTGTGGGAAGGGGCGCAGGTTTCATATCCGCAGGTATAGATCATGGCATCCAGATTTTTAGAAAAATCATTGGAAAAGATATAATCCTTCATCATAAAAATATTCTCCCAACAAAACTGTATAGTTATGCAACATTTGTCTATATTATATTTATTATAGTTCAGTATAATAATAATTACAAGGACAAAAGAAATAGAAATTGTCCATACCGCGGTGAAACAGGACGCATATTCCGCTTTGAAGGGTGAGGCAGAAAGGAGCTCCGGCTGGATATGTTTTGAAAACAGGAGAAGGCAGTATAGAAACTGCCAAATACATGGGAGGTATCAAAATGGATGCGCAGAAAAGACAGCGTTATGAAAAAATAGCAGCAGAGATCGTCCGGCTTGCAGGTGGAAGAGACAACATTTTAGGAGTCGCCCACTGCGCTACACGTCTGCGGCTTGTATTGGAGGATAATGACCGGGCGGACATAAAAAGCATTGAAGAGGTGGATCTGGTAAAGGGTGTCTTCGTGGCAGGGGATCAGCTTCAGATCATTTTTGGCGCCGGGCTGGTAAACGATGTGTGCCAGGTGCTGGCGGACTCCATACATATGGACAGTATGAGCCTTGGGGATCTTAAGACAAAAGCAAATAAAAGGATGAATCCTCTTCAAAGAGCGGTGAAAGCCCTTTCCGATGTATTTATTGAAATCATGCCGGGTATTCTGGCGGCTGCTCTTTTAACCGGCTTGTCCAGTGTGCTTGGAAATCTGGACTTTGTCCAGAGTAATGATACCCTTTACGGAATTTCCACTTTGATCAACATTGCTTCCGGAGCCATATTCGGATTCCTGCCTCTTTGCGTGGCGTACAGCACGGTGAAACGGTTTGGAGGAAGGCCCATCATGGGTATTGTAATGGGATGTATCATGCTTTCCGGAAGTCTGGCGGATGCTTATGCTGCAGCCCAGGGTACGGTAGAGGTGACAACCCTTCATATCTTTGGCCTGCCGGTACAGCTGGTCGGCTTTCAGGGCGGTATTATCGTTGCTTTGCTGATTGGTATTGTTACGGCAAAGCTGGATATATTCTTTGAGAAAAAGGTGCCTGAAGTCATAAGACTGTTGGTTTCCCCTCTTTTGACTACTTTGGTAAGTGCGTTTTTACTGTTTTTGTTTATCGGGCCTATTGGAAGGGCGCTGGCATCCGGGATCACGGCAGTGCTTGTGTGGATGACGCAGAATCTGGGAGCTTTTGGTTATGCGGTGTTCTCCGGGGTACAGCAGTTGATCGTGATCACAGGTCTTCATCATGTATTTGGAGCCATTGAGTCTCAGCTCTTGGTGGACACAGGAAGAAACTTCTTAAATCCATTAATGTCCGTAGCCATCATTGCCCAGGGCGGCGCTGTTCTTGGCTATCTGGCAAGAAACATGAAAGATGCCAGGGCAAAAGAACTTTGTATCCCAAGTTTTGTATCCGTTCTTTTTGGAATTACAGAGCCTGCTTTATTTGGTGTGAACTTAAGATACCGTTACCCGCTGATCGGCGGATGTTTAGGCGGAGCAGTCGGCGGTGTGATCGTATATCTGACGAATCTGGCAGCCCTTGGTTTCGGTACGACAGTGGTTCCGGGAATTGCTCTGGCAGATCCGGCAAATAACGGATATCTGAATTATATCCTTGCACATGTGATCGCCCTTGGGGCAGGATTTCTGTTCGCCTTTCTTTTAGGAACGGTTTTTGACCGGAGAAAAGAGACGGCAGGAATTACAGAGGAAAGTACCGGAAATGCTTCCAGACCTATACAGATCGAAGAAGAGGATTCCATAGAGACCATAGGTGAACAAAAGGAAGGAGAGAACCAGAGCCTGGAGCAGCCTTCCCTTCCAGAGGAAATCGCAGCCTTTGCTTCAGGAGAATTTATCGGAATTGAAAAAGTGAATGACCAGACATTTTCAGAAAAAGTTTTAGGAGACGGCGTTGCCATCGTACCAAGGGAAGGAAAAATCTTTGCTCCGGCCGATGCAGTGGCAGAGATGGTCATGGATACGAAACACGCGGTAGGACTTCGGACAAAGGCGGGAAACGGGCTTTTGCTTCATGTGGGAATCGATACGGTAAATCTTGGCGGAAAATATTTTACCCTGCATGTAACCGAGGGACAGGAGCTGAAAAAAGGCGATCTTATTCTGGAGTTTGATTTGGAGAAGATCAAGGAAGAGGGTTACGATACTTCTGCCTGCCTGATCTTTACAGAGCCGTTGGATGACACCCATGTAGAGAGGGAAAAGGAGAGAAGCGTAGCCGTTGGAGATAAGATTGCGGTGATCACGAAATAAGAGGACAGAATATGGAAGATAGAATGAATAAAGTAAAACAGGAAGAAAAAAAGAAGAAAGGGACAGTAAATAACTGTCCCTTCCGGATGAAATATCATATCATGCCGCCGGTGGGATGGATGAACGATCCAAACGGGTTATGCCAGTTTAAAGGAAGGTACCACGCCTATTTTCAGTATTCTCCCTTAAATGTACATGGAGGAGGGGGATACTGGGGACATTGTATCAGCAAGGATCTGCTTAACTGGGAGTACCAAGAGCCTGTTTTAACCACCGATATTCCGGAAGACCAAAGCGGGGTGTATTCAGGCTCCGCCCTTGTGGAAAAGGACAGGATGTATCTGTTTTACACAGGAAATGTAAAGCTTCCCGGGGAATATGATTATATTGATAATGGCAGGATATCCAGCCAGCTTCTGGTAGAATCATCGGACGGACAGCATATGTCTGAGAAGACGAAAATATTGGGAATGGAGGATTATCCCAAAGACATTACCGCCCATGTGCGGGACCCGAAGGTGTGGAAGGAAGACGGAGAATATCACATGGTTCTGGGAGCAAGAAAAAGAGCCTGGGATGAAGAGGGCAGCCGGCGGGATGAAGGCTGCGCCCTTATCTATACTTCAAAAGACAAAAAGAAATGGAAATTTCAGCAGGAACTTATTGGGAAAAATCCTTTTGGTTATATGTGGGAATGTCCGGATCTGTTTGCCCTTAAAGAGAGAAAAGTACTTTCCTTCTGTCCCCAGGGGCTGGAGTCGGAGAAGGAACGGTTCCAGAATATTTACCAGTCCGGGTATACTCTTTTAGATAAAGGGGATGACCTGGAAGAGAATTTTAAGGAATGGGACATGGGATTTGACTTTTATGCCCCCCAAAGTTTTCAGACAGAGGATGGAAGGCGGATCCTCATAGGGTGGGCCGGACTCCCGGATACGGAAGATATCCATAAAAATCTTTCTGTAGAAAATGACTGGCAGCACTGTCTGACGATTCCTGCAGAGCTTACTCTTTCGGGAGATAAGATTCTTCGTATGCCGGTCCGTGAGCTTTACGATTTAAATTGGAAAAAGGCTAAAGAAGCGGACGGAGAATATCTCTGGGAAGACCAGGTCGTAAAACTTCAGATAGAAGAAATAAAAGGAAACGAGCTGGAGATTCTTTTGGGAACCGAAGAGAACGGACTGACAATCCATACAGAAGGAAACAGGATGGAACTTTCTTTTCTTGACAAAGAGGGAAAGCCTGTTAAATGCGGCGGAGGCCGGAAGATAAGATATGGGCGGACTTTGGAACCGGTTAAAAAACTTCTTGTCCTTATAGACAGTTCCATTGTGGAAGTTTTTGCCAATGACGGGGAGACGGTGTTTACCACAAGAATCTATCTGGATAAAAAAGACAGGAAACTAAAGATAAAAGGAGCCGGAACAAAGGACTGCCAGGTTTTATAGATGAGAAAAGAGGCTATTTACTGATCAATGTCAATAAGTTAAGGACATTGATTTACTGATAGCCTCTTTATTTGTGTTATGTTTTCCTGGCAGCAGAGAGAAATATACTTTTATTTAAGGCGAAGTATGTGTAGTTAGAATTGACAAAGCGACACGCGTGTCTTATAATCAAATTAGCGACATAAGTGTCGCAGAATGGAGCGGCTACAATGGGTAAAAAAGGAGAAG
>DWYZ01000195.1 GCA_019118425.1 Candidatus Blautia faecavium
ATCTCTATGATCTGCGTTTCTTCATATTGCTGCAGGGTCAGATTGTTATAAATATCCCTTGTGGTAATGCCTAAAAGCCCTAACGAGTTAATGATATCCTCAAGCATTGTATCGCTTTTAAGGACATACGATACTGTCTCAGCTAAATCCTCAGACATAGTAATATCCGTATGACTAGGGAAATCATAGCCTGAAGTAAACAGTCCGCTCTCATTCTGAGCATTTATAGAAAAGGAGCTGGTAATAATATACTGCCTGTTCATTTCCCCCCGCAGGAAAGAAATCCCTGACAGTACAACGCCTACAAGAAGACCCGCTATCGTCAGAGCAATGATCAAAACCCGATGCTTTATGATCCCATAGAGGATATCTGAAAATCTTATTTCATCGTTTTTTTTCATGACTTCTTTCCTTTCCTGATACTTTTCCTCAAGATCACGATCGCCACAGTCACAACGCCCAATACCGCAGCGCCGCCCACAATAAGCACTATGATATTTTCCATTGTCCAGATGGTAATGGTCAATTCGTTCAGTACTTCATCTTCGGAAAAATCAAATTCGTATTTTCTATCTTCCTCTCCGTTCAGCAGTACATAATATCCGCCTTCAGAAAGATTTTCAAAAGTTTTTTCAGATCCGCTCGTCGTCCAGGTCTGGAGCAGTTCATCATTGCTGTCATATAAGGACGCGCTTAAATCAGAAACAGGTTTTCCAAAAATTCTGTCCGTTACATCAATGCTGATACGCGGGATATAATTGGTGAGCTCTAATGCCTGTTCCACGTTTCCGTCAATTCTGCCGTCTTCTGAGACAGTAAGCTCCACTGCCGAATCATCAAACCGATAACCTTCCGGAGCGCTTACTTGCTGAAGCTTATAAGTTCTGTTTTTTTCCAGATTTGTAAATACCAGTTCTCCGTTCGCGTCTGTTTCCGCTTCCTGTGTCAGTTCCGGATAACCATCGCAGGTAAGTGTGAATGCAGCGCCCTCTAATTTACGGTTAGTATAAAATTCATCCGAAAGTGTCAAACTTATCTTTGTTTTTTCACAAGTAAACTGTATGGTATCGGGAGTACCGCCATCCTTCTTTTCCACAGTTGTCTCAGCAGTCGCTTCCAGGCTGGCGTAATACTGCGGGATCGTTTCCTGTGAAATGATATATTGGCCCAGATACAATTCTTGGCTTTCGCCGTAGCCCTCTTCGTCAATAGTTACCGTATCAGCCACCTGATCCGCAGTAAACCGAACCGTATCGTCTGCCGTACGGATATCCTCAGCGGCTATAATTTCAAAGGTTCCTCCGGAAACAGGCTGTTCTGTTTCCGCATCTATCACTGAGATAGGAATAACATTCTTCGAAGGAGAAATCTCAATGGACACCACGAAAGGATCCGCCCAGTCATAAACGTCATCCACCTGAAAATCTACCGAATCCACGGAGTCATAGCCTTCCAGATCCGTGATCTGCTTAAAGTAATAGTTTCCTTCATCTATCTTTTCCGGAAGATAGAAGGTACCGTCTTCGGTAGTGGAATAATCCCGATATTCCTTCTTTTCGGGATAGTATGTATTCAGGAACCGGAGCGTGCCGCCGCTCCCGGCGGTCTGCTCTTCATACAGCTCAAAGGTTATCCCTTCCTGACGAATAGCACGGCCCGTTTCAGCGTCTACCACTGTTGCGTAAACAGCGGCCTTTCCCCACTCGTCGCCGCTGGTGGGAGCATAAGGGTATTCATAATCTCCCTCATAGTAACTGGTGCCATCTCCAGCGCCTCCGCCGCCGTCCTCATCATATTCAGCTTCTGTGTACTCTTCTACTTCTCCGCCTTCGTCATTGGTTTCCGTATATTCTTCCACATCTCCGCCTTCATCCTCACCGCCGCCGGCGCCAGCACCATAGCCGCCTCCGCCGCCATAATAGCCTCCGCCATCGTTATCGTCATAATCATAGTCGCCTCCGCCATAGGCGCCATTATCATTGCCGTTAAGCGTATCCCCAAGCTCCTCATCCAAAGCATAGCTGTCTCCTTCATACGCATCCGGCTGCGTCTCCTCCGGTATCTGCATTAAATACAGGATCAAAAGCAGAATGATCAAAACCAGGATAAGCACAAGACCTGTCATCATGTCTGTATTCGACTGCCAGTAATTGATCTCTGAATGGGATTTTTTGTTTCTTTTCATTCTTACCTCTTTCTAACATATTTACTGCGTCAATAATGGTAGATAGGAAAGTTTACTTTCACACTTCTCTCCACTTCATCATCTTCTCAAACTCTTCCACCGGAACTGACTTGGACAGATAAAAGCCCTGTCCTTCTGTTATTCCGTTTTTCCGAAGAAGCGACATTTGCTTCATGCTTTCAATTCCTTCTGCCACCAGGTTGATCTGCATACTTCTGGCCTGTTCTGCGATAGAGGCAATGTTGTCATCATCGTGATTGAAACGCAGATCCAGTTTATAAGCGTCCGCATATGGTGCCTCCCCTTCTGAGTGCAGAGCAAAGAAATCCCCCTTAAAGCCGTCCACTACGATCCGGAAGCCTTTTTGCTGAACATTTTTTTCAAGCTGCAGAACAATGTTTCTTGCTTCCAGATAAGCATTCTGGGCAATGTCGAATTCTACATATTTCGGCGGAATCCGGTACTTCTCAATCAGATCCGTAAACACTGCTGCAATATCCAGCGCAAGAATATCTGTTTTTGAGAGATTCACCGCCACCGGCACCGGATGGATACCTGCGTTGATCCAGTCTTTGATCTGCATACAGACTTTTTCCCAGATATATTGGTCAAGTTTAGTAATATAGCCGTTTTTCTCCAATATGGGGACAAACACAGATGGGGCTACCATTCCCAGCTTAGCATGATTCCAGCGCACCAAAGCTTCCGCACCTATGATCCTCTGAGTATTCAGGTCATAGCGTGGCTGCAGGTAAAAAATAAATTCTCCGTTCTGAAGTCCGGAAAGAATCTGCGGCATTAGCACAGACTCGCTTCCCGTATTGTTTAACAGGGAAAGATTTGTATTTGCCAAGGAGAATCCTTCATTCTTGGGAAGATATTTCAGCTGATCCTGGATCTTCTCCATTTCCTTTTTCTGCGAATATCTCTCCTGCTCCTGCACGGACGGAATAATATTTCTCTGGAACATAGCGGTGAACATTCCCAGATCCCGAAGCATGATATTCCAAAGGAATTTATACAGCACATTAAACAAAACCGAAAGAATAACGCCGGAGATAGATGTATAAAAAGCTACCCGTATACCTTCGAACAATGTCTGGATACTGGCCAGCGTTGCGTCCACAGAACTAATCTGCACACTGCTGATACCGGTGATCAATCCAATGAATGTACCCAGAAGTCCCAGACCCGTCAGGGTTCCTGGAATCTGCAGGACCACTCCCTGCCAGCATCTTAAGCTCAGTTCATCTTCATTGATCACCTCGTCTACGCCTTCAACGATCATATTGTTTTTTCTTTCTTCTTCTACTTTTTCTTTATATTCGTCAAAAAGCCGGTCTAACACTCTCTGATTAAAGAAATTATCCATTCTTACAATTGCCAGCCATGGCATTGAGGTCTGGATGCGCTGCGCTTTTCGGATATTTCTGATCGCATGGCCGAATCCAGCGCTGAACCGAACCATCGGGAATATCCCTAATACTCCTCCCAGCAGTATAATAGCCGTCATAACTCCGCCAAAGGCTCTGGAAAGCACGTCCGGTGCCATAACCGCCAAAGCCACCGCTACTCCCAGCATGATCAAAAATGCTCCGTATGAAATCCATTTTTTCATTAACCTTTTCCGCCTTCCTAATAATTGTTTTAATTTGAAACTGCCTTTTTCATAGAAAAAGATCTTTCCAAGGGTCCAAAACGCAAAAAAGCCACATTTGAAAAAAATCAAATGCAGCTAGTCAATCATAGATAACTCCTTAGACACTGAACTTTGCGTCCCTACATTTCTATAGGTTTGCCCACAATATTTTTTTGTTAGAAATTCTTGTTCCGTATATTTTTCTAATCGGAACAATTTTCGTCACTTCTGAATTATTTTAACATATCAAACTATTAACGTCAACTTAAAACAACACGAAAGCCCGCTGCAAATCCCCTCAAAAACGGGAAACATAAACAGAAATAAATCCGGCATTATTTTAAAGTTCGCCTCCAGCAAAGCGGTGTATCCCAGGCATATTCTCCTTGCCGCTCTCTTCCGCTGCATATCCTTCATTTAATGAGATTTTCGGTTCTTCCTGCAAAGTCCTCTCTCCCGCATCGCTGCCAACCACATCGCTTAATCTTTCCGGCATGTTATCCAGCAAATGGCCAATCTCATTATATATCTCTCCCAACTGCCTCTGTAAGCCGTCAAATGTCCTCACATATTCTTGGAAACGATATTTCGCAAGCGCCATCTGTTCGTCTTTTCTTCTTTCTTTTTCCCGCATTTCTTTTTCTATTTTTAATTGGTAAAGCTTTAATTCCTTTTCAATTTCAGCTGTTTTCTTAAATGAGCTCTCCTTTGCCTCAGCCAGGAGGCGATCTGCCTCCTTCTGTGCGTCAGAAATAATTTTTTCCGCATCCGTCCGGGCAGATATCAGTAAAGCATCTGCGTCTTCTTTTGCCTTGGAAACATATTTTATCACATCCTGATATCCATTCTCATACTCTTTCAATTGTCCGCGAAGCGTCTCCAATTCCTGGTTCTTTTCATTTTGCTTCTCTTCTTCTATCTTTATCTGTTTCTGCAGAAAGATCATTTTTGAGCACATACGGTCATATTCTTCTTTTAGACCGCTGTCTCCCCCTTCACTTCTCTGCAGGTTAACTATTTGTTTCTTTAATTCTTCATTTTCTTGTTTTTCTTTTTGGATTT
>DWYZ01000196.1 GCA_019118425.1 Candidatus Blautia faecavium
AGGCGAATTGATTGATATGGTTGTCTTTTACATAAAAATCGAAATGGAAACAAAATATAAAAAAATAATAGATTTGTTCCCATTTCGGAACATTTTGTTTGCCTATTCCAAACCCGCTACAGATCAGCGCTGCCGCACTAATTTGA
Organism: Candidatus Blautia faecavium; assembly: GCA_019118425.1. Lineage (GTDB taxonomy): Bacteria > Bacillota > Clostridia > Lachnospirales > Lachnospiraceae > Blautia_A > Blautia_A faecavium. The sequence continues at coordinate 147 of DWYZ01000196.1, forward strand.
GTGCGACAGCCCCGTTTCGAAAGAACATTATCCCTTTTCTATACTCTTTCACCCAGATATCTGTTAATCGCCTGAATTGTAGATCGAACCTCTTGCAGATAATTCGCTGCCAGCATCATCCCCTGTTGTTTGCTGTCATTCCATTCTGTCGGGAATCCCACTGTCTCCACATAGATATTATTTGGAATAGCCCATGTCCTGACAGCCTCCATTTGCTGATATGGAACATAAATCTGACTTGTTATCAGGAGGACTTTACTTTCAGGTTGAATTTGTTGTTTTTTGGCAAAAAAGCAAAATGTATCTGCTGAATTTGCTCTTCGCTTTTCCGGTTCAGAAGAAGGTCCGGATACAGAAAGAACCGGAAAATCATATTTAAGATCTGCATACTTCCTGATAGCCCACGAGCTGTTAGGATTCACACTGCAATACCTCTCTTCCGTATATTCTCTCTGCAATCCAAAAATCTGTTCACTGCCGGCATTGATCAGATCAAATTCTGTTTCTGCACCCGGCGCATATGTATCCGTAGCCATACGCTCGGATTCTAATACAGGTCTCATACCAGAGAGCATTACTACAGCTTTAGGGGAAAATCCTCTTTTATCTATAACTTCTTTGACATATTTGGGTCTGAATAAACATGACATTCTTGCACCGCCGAGGGCAATAATATAATCATACTGCTCAAGCAATGGTTCTGAAATTCCTTTTAATCCAAGTTTTTCCACATTTTCGAAAACGACTTTCTCCTGCCCGGGAGTGATAGCTTCATTGTTTACCAGCCATCTCGCAGCTTCTCCTGTTTTCGCATCTTTTGTTTTCTGCTTTCGGCGATAATCCCAGTTGTCACTAAACAAAAGCAACCACTTTGCACGCTCTGTCACATCCAAATCCTCAGGGATTTCTCCTCCAAATGCTGTCACAAGGGCTATCAACTCCGGGGAATTAAGCCAACACTCTATAGACTCCTTTATTTTTTCTGTTGTTTTAGCCGTATTCTCTCCGCATAAAAAATAGTAATACTCCATTTTTCCCGCTCCCTTTAATCATGTTTCATCTGTTATTCTGTCCAATAATTCTTTATACTCCTTATACTGCCTCTCAGATACCTGTTTTTCATCTAAAAAGCCGAACGCATATCTGATCCTCTTTTCTGCCGCTTCTTTTTCACCCTTAGCCCAGTAGTATTCAGCACTATACCGCATGCTTTCGAGCGTTTTTCTGTGATGTGGACCTAACAGAATACTTCTTGCGACAGAGATCCTGTCCGAAAGCCAAATTGCTTCATCCAATTCCTTTTCTTTTTGTTCTGTGTCCTCAACTTTCTGGGAAAGCAGATAACAGACATTGGATTTATACTGAAGGGATTCTAGGGCTCCTGCCGGACAGTTGTCGTATCCTTCTTCAACAAACTGTTCTATTGTTCCTCTATCAAAAACATCTGAAAAGCTGATATTCTCTTTTTCTGCCCGCATCTCAATTTCCTCAAAATACTGGTCTCTTCCGATATTGGGGCTGGCTTTAAGTGCCTTCCTGCGCATTTCATAAGCCCTGGAAAAAAATTCCTTTGACATAGAAAACGCTTCCACGATATTAATACTGTCATCATGGATTTTTCCGCTGTCACAATACTGTGCATACTTCATTAAGTATACGCCTGTATTATGATACGACTGCAGAGTTCCCGGATTGTCCGCGCCATAATAAAACTTTCTCAGGAAATACGTATCCTGTCCGTAGGGCAAAGCAAACTTCGCTTTCTCTCCTTTGATCGACGGATCTTCAATCAGATACCATGGGATATTTCCTCTTGTTTTCAGCATGATCTCCCAGACTCCCTTGACTTTTCCGGCCGCCGGGTCTTTTTCTAGGCTGCGGATTTCATTCAAAAGCCCGGAATATCTTTTTATTATATCCTCATGATTTTCCGTATTCTCCGCAAACTCTTCAATACTTTCAGGGAGCCGCAAATAATTATAATAAAAATCATACAATTCTTTTACAGAATCATTCCCTGTTTCTTCTGCAATTTCATGGATTACATTTAAAGCTGCATCAAGAGCATTTTTCCCATTCGTGTATGCATCTCCGTATGAATGATTCGCTGAACAGTCCACTGCCAGTGCATTTAATGCCGCTATTTCATCGTACCTGTCTCCCGATTCCTGCGTAAATGTAACAAACTCTTTGTCTATCATCTCAGCTTTCCTGCTGTCCCCAGCATCATAAGCCACGATCCCCAGCTTATGGTAAGCTTCTGATACCTCATCCGAATTTTTCACCTTACACTTTAATGCGATTTCCTTAAACTCTCTGACAACATTCCAATAGATGTCTATCATCGTTCCAGAAATTCTTTCACCTGCTTTTTCTACTGATTTCAAAAAAGCTCTGTAGTAAACAGTGTAAGCGACAAAACCGTCTGCGCCTCTGTAATCTTCATAGGCTCCTGCCAAAAGATTCTTACAATACTCTCTGGCAAAGACGAAAAAGTTTCTCAAAACTTGCTCGTCCAGAATCGGGGTCGTCTCCTGAATTTCCAAAAAAGCATCATACATTATTGAATACACATCAAAACGGATTCTATTATTTGCGCTTCCCCTGAGCGCCTCTGTAATACGGTCATGCAATTTAATGGAATTTCCTTCTATTAATTCAGTCATGGAATCCTGTGCCAGAATGTGCCGTGTATTCAGGAGATAGAACTGCAGCTTCTCCCGTAAAACCGCAAGTGTATACTCATCCCAAACATTCGTACAGGATAACGCATGGAAACAATCCAAATCAACAGAAGATTTTCCCATTTCAAAATAATAAGATAGTGCAGACTGTTCTGGTATGTCAGAAAAAATCTCCGGAGGAATCTCA
>DWYZ01000197.1 GCA_019118425.1 Candidatus Blautia faecavium
AGACCGGTCCATCAGTCAGGAAGGGCTGCGGGAATATCGGGTGTTCAGTCGCCGGTATCGTAACCGCCGGATTGGTGAATTTTTGAAAGAGATGCACTTGACAGAGGGACGTAATACGGGGTTCCGTAAAATACGCAATGCTCTGCGTAATAATGGATCACCGGAGCCTTTATTTGAAACAGATGATGAACGCACCTACTTTGCGACCACTCTGTTTTTTCATCCGGATTTCGTGAGAATCAAAGGAAATGAATATCGAAATGACACAGAAAATGACACAGAAAATGACACAGAAAATGACACAGAAAATGACACAGAAAATGACACAGAAAATGACATAGAAAATGACACAGTAATTTGTAATTTGAGTAAGAATGAGACTGTTGTCTTTCAGGTGCTTCAGCAGAGGTCGGATATATCGGCGGATCAGGTCGCTGTTTTGGCGAAGGTATCCAGATCAACAGTTAATAGAACAATAAAGAAATTGAAGGAGAAAGGGCTGATTCGACGTAATGGTTCTGACCGAAAAGGCACATGGATAATTTTGAAGCAGTAGGAGTCATCCTCTGTTGGGGGAGCAGGCACGGATTTCCATGCATTCTCCTATATGAATTTGATTGAGACATGGGGCAGCGGCATTCCAAAGCTGATGGAAGCCATGAGGGAATATGGACTGCGTGAACCGGAGTTTTATGATATAGAGCATTTTTTTGTTGGAAATGGAAAGTTTGTGCTATCAAGAGCATTAACTTGATTATTTCTTTTGCTTGTGCTATGATAGCGGCAACAGGAGGAATGCGCCATGATAGAATCACACGAACTTAAAAACAGGAATCGGTATTTGAAAAAGCTGATCGGTTTCCAAGACACAGAACCAGTGAAGGTCATCACCGGCATCCGCCGCTGCGGCAAATCCAGCCTGCTGAAGCTGATGATCCGGCATTTGCGGAAAACCGGCATCCAGGCGGAACAGATCGTGGAGATGAACTTTGAATCCCACGATTTTCGGAATATGACATCGGATGAGCTATACCACTATGTTAAAGAGAGGGCCGTTCCGGGCAGGCGGATGTACCTTTTCTTTGACGAGCTGCAGCGGATCGATGCCTGGGAAGATGCGGTCAATTCCTTCCGGGTGGACTTGGACTGCGACATTTACATTACCGGCTCCAACGCCTATCTGCTGTCCTCCGAGTACTCCACTTATCTCTCCGGCAGGTATGTGGAGATCAAAATGCTGCCCCTCTCTTTCCGTGAGTTCCTGGATTTCCACAATTTTGAGGTGCGGGAAACCAGCAGCGCCCTGGGAGGAACCCACCGGCAGGCGTTTGATAAAAACGGCGAACGCTATGATCTGCGGGAGGTGTTTGACGCCTATATGCGCTTTGGCGGGATGCCGGGCATTGCGGATATCGGACTGGACCAGGAAAAAGCGATGTCCCTTCTGGACGGCATTTATTCCACTGTGGTGGTACGGGATATCCTGGAGCGGGAAAAGCGGCGTGGTCAGCGGCAGATCACCGACTCTGCGCTTCTGCGTAAGATTGTGCTGTTTCTTGCGGACAATATCGGCAGTAGTGTTTCAGTTTCCTCCATTGGCAACACTCTGATGAATGAGGGGCTGCTGGAAGACGGCAAACGCAAAGGAACCCCCAGTACCCATACGGTGCAGGCCTATGTCGGCGCGCTGTTGGAAAGCTATTTCTTCTATGAAATCAAACGGTTTGACATCAAGGGCAAGGAGTATCTGCGCACCTTGGGCAAGTACTATATCGTAGATATTGGACTTCGCAACTATCTGTTGGGCTTTCGCAATCGGGACGGCGGTCATGCTATTGAAAATATGGTCTACTTTGAACTGTTCCGCCGGGGCTATGATGTGGCTATCGGGAAGATCGACAATCAGGAGGTGGACTTCATCGCCACCACCGCCGATGACAAACTCTATATTCAGGTGACGGAATCCATGCAGAGCGAGGATGTCCGCAAACGGGAACTTGCCCCGCTGCAGAAGATCCGGGACAATTATGAGAAGATCGTGCTGTCCCTGGAGCCGGGGTTGGACGCCTCCTATGATGGGATCAAGTCACTGAATCTCATTGACTGGCTGCTGGACGGCTGATCGCCGGCAATAACAAGATTTTCATGGGTATTTTTTTCGGGCTTTTCGCTGCCATTCTCTCCGGTATAGTAGAGATTCATAGTAATACTCATGGCTCTTTCCTCTCTTTCTTTATTTTTTCACATCCAGCAGCTTAACGCCCTCTTCTGGATTGTGGTCGATTGCACGGACAATCAATGACTACTTTATCTCTTGAAATATTTTTTTATTTCACAGGCGCCCATAATTTCACTTTTTCTCTGAGCAATAAGCTTCAACGATTCTTTTGCCATACCGTTCTCCCATCAGGCATTGCAGCCAGCCTGATACGCTTCAGGCATTGCGTTTGTATTTTCCACTTCGCTTTTTTGCCAGACTCCTTCGCCCCAGATTCGTCCCTTAATTTCGTTTCCCAAACCACCGAATATTTTTGTCAGTTCTTCATCAACGAGTTTCAGTCCCGCCTTTCCATCGCTGCCGTCTACAGCAAAAAAAGCCGGATCATATGACCCGGCAGAAAGGGAAGGAATTTATGTAAAAAAGGGTCGCCCCTTTGTTTAAGAATAAGATACCGAAAATTTTTGAAGAAAATGTGATGAACAGATAAAAAATATGTAAAAATTATTTCCATATTAAAATAAGAAAAAATTTAAATCCTGTTTAAAAAATCACCAGAATCTTCTTAGATATGCGCGTTAGAATGTGGGACAGAAAATAAAGAAAGAAGGGACGAGATGGAACGGATAGTGATCATACCGGCATTGGATCCGGATGAAAAACTGCGGGATATCGTAGAGAGGAACTGGGAATTGGAACATCAGGTGATCCTGGTAGATGACGGAAGCAAAGAAGCATATCAAGATCTCTTCCAGGAATTAAGTGAGAAATGCGTGGTTCTGCATCATAAAGAAAACGCAGGAAAAGGGGCAGCCATTAAGACAGCTTTAAACTATATAAAAAGAGAAATGTGGGAGAGCAGTGTGATCGGCATTATGGACGCAGACGGACAACACCTGCTTGAGGATATGGAAAAGCTTTTAACCAGAGCGATCCGTATGCCGAAGGCTCTGCTGCTTGGAAGGAGGACCATAGACGAAAATATACCGTGGAGATCCAGAATGGGAAATGTAATTACCCGAAAAGTATTCCAGATGATGACAGGAGCAAAGGTTTCAGACACCCAGACAGGGCTGCGGGCTTTTTCCTCGGAACTTTTAGATTTTATGCTGGACATTCCGGGAGAACGCTACGAATATGAAATGAATGTCCTGATCACCTGCGCAAGGGAGAAAATCCCTATGGTGGAAGTTCCCATCCATACGATTTACCATGACAAAGAAAACAGCTGTTCTCACTTCAGACGCGTCAGGGATTCCATTCGGATTTATAAACAGCTTTTTCAGTTTTCGGCGGCGTCTTTTTCCAGTTTTCTTTTGGATTATGGGCTCTTCGCCCTGTTTACCCTGCTGCTGCCGAAAAGCCCATGGGGAATCGCTGGGGCGAATATAGGAGCAAGAGTATTAAGCGCTGCTTATAATTATACAGTGAACTGCCGGATGGTATTTAAAGAAAAGCAGACCGTAAAAACAGCTATGGATTACCTGGCGCTGGCAGGAGTGATCCTGGTTTTAAATAATATTTTTCTTCAGGGATTTTTATATCTTCATATTCCTGTATATCCGGCCAAAATTTTGACAGAGTGCATCCTGTTTCTGTTTAGCTGGATGGTACAGAAAAAATGGATTTTTCGTTCAAAAAAAGACAGATATATAAAAATACAGAAAAGTGGTGAATGGTCATGAAGAAAAGTATATTTGTTTTGACAGGAGATATTCTGGCGGCTGCGCTGCTTCTGGGAGGGATTTACACAGGAAATTATCTGATCCCTCAGAAAGGGATCGCAGCAGGGAATATGTCCGACCAGACAGCGGCGATTCAGACAACTTCCCAAAATCACAGGGCAGCAAACGAAGGGATAAATTTAAAGGCGTCAGCGGATGGACAATACAGAGAACAGAAATTACAGGCCATAGTGGATAAGAATGCCAATGGGATGAAAACTACAAAGGTTTCTTTGGACACTCAGGACTGGCATAAAAAATTTGCGGACAAGTTTACGGATCAGGTTATTTCTACAGATACTTCTTATACCAGCCCGAATCTGTCCATTGAATTAAAGGAGGGAAAATATCAGACAAATAAGCTGGATCACACTGCCCAGGGAAAGCATGAAAAATATGGAACGGATATCTCCTATGTGCTGGCGGATATCTATGTGGGGGATATTACCTGCCTTCAGACCTGTTTCGCACAGAATACATACTGTGTGGGATATTCGGAAAAATTATCGGATATGTCTGCCAGGATGAAATCTGTTTTAGGTGTAAATGGGGATTCTTACAGCAACAGCCGCCATAAGGATAACGGTACCATCATACGAAACGGAGTGATCTACCGGGATCAGGCCACGGATATGGAAACCTGCGTTTTAAACTGGGACGGGACAATGAACATATATAGCCCAGAGGAGGTGAATACACAGCAGCTTATTGACAGCGGGGCATACCAGAGCTGGATCTTCGGGCCAAGTCTTTTAGATGCAAATGGAAAGGCTAAGACTTCCTTTCTTACCTGGGACTACATCAGGGAGTCTCATCCCAGGACAGCTATCGGGTATTACGAACCAGGACATTATTGCCTCCTTGTGGTAGACGGCAGGCAGAAAAGTACGAGAGGGATGTTCCTGGATGAAATGGCGGCTTTTTTTGAACAGCTTGGATGCAAAGCAGCGTACAATCTGGACGGGGGTCATTGTTCTTTTATGACTTTAGGAGATCAAGTGGTAAATCATCCATATAAGCCGGAACACGAGGTGGAAGACGGAATTTTTATTACGGAGGGGATACTGTGAAAGTTGTAAGATTTTTATATAAGCTTGCAGGTCACGTAGGACTGATCTGCGGGATCGCTATTTTAGTCATACAGGTTTTAGACTGGTATAATCCGTATATGGATTTTATGGGACATGCCAGATTCCTTTTATACGGTCTGTGTATCAGCGCCATTTGGGTAGGAATCTGCGGGATTTTAGGGCTACCTGTGGAAAAACAGGAAAAGCCGGGAAAAAGGAGGCAAAATTATGGTAGAGGTCAGTATACGAATCTTTTTTCAAAAAAATGACGCCGGACTTTATCCGGACTATCATCCCCAATTGGACATGATAGAAGAAAAACATTTGCCCTCTTTGCTTAGACAGGCTTTTTTTCATTACCTGAAGATGTATCTGAATTTTATGGATTATATCGTAGTCGCAGATGAGAGCGTAAAGGAAGCTTTGATAAGAGAGGGAGTGAGCAGGCCGCAGTATCTGAAAATTCCCTCAGAGAAAAAAATAGATAAAACTGCAAATGCGTTCCTGTGGCTGAAGCTTTATCAGAAAATGGCCGCAGAATAAGCAGATTGGCAGTTAAAAAAAATAACCGCGAACCTTCGGCGAGGCGCGGTTATTTTTTCTTGTAAATAGTTTAAAAATTATTTATAAAATCCTGGCGGAATATTTAAGGGCGCATGCTAGTATGATCCATATTAAATAACAAGTTGTTTTTCATAGTGGAACATACTGGCGGACTGACACATTCCTATTCAAACAAACAGCGCTGTCAGCCTGAAAATGCGTGCGCCGGTACCACGGAACAGGAGGACTTAAATGGACGAATATATATCCGGCTTATCTGCCGGAGAAGTGCAGGAAAGACGAAGACGAGGGGAGGGAGGAACAAAAACAGAACCGATCACAAAAAGCAGGGGACAGATCGTAAAGGAAAATCTTTTTACATTGTTTAATTTTTTGAATTTTCTGATCGCGGGCCTTTTGTTTGCCGTAGGGGCATATTCTAATATGCTGTTTATAGCCATTATCATACTGAATATTCTCATAGGTACGGCCCAGGAATGGAAAGCCAAAAAATTGGTGGATGAACTGTCTATCCTTAACCGGTCTAAGGTTCGTCTGCGCAGGGAAGGCAGGGATATTACCGCAGAGCTTGACGAGGTGGTAAAGGATGATGTGGTCTGCCTGGAAAGCGGCGATCAGATCAGTAATGATGCTGTGGTCTTATCCGGCACTTTGGAAGTCAATGAATCTTTGCTTACGGGAGAGAGCGATGCCGTAGTTAAGGAAGTGGGAGGAAAGTTGTATTCTGGAAGTTCTGTGATCGCGGGAAGGGCATATGCAAGGGTAACCCGCGTAGGCAGCGACAATTATGCCACGAAGCTGGCAAACGAAGTAAAAAAGGAGAAAAAGGTTCAGTCTGAGCTTTTAGGTTCTATGCGGACGGTAACAAAATTTACCAGCTTTTTGATCATTCCGCTGGGGATTCTGTTGTTTCTGGAAGCGTTTTTTCTCCGGCAGTCATCTGTAAATGAGGCGGTGGTATCTTCTGCAGCAGCTCTTTTAGGGATGCTGCCCAAGGGACTGGTGCTTCTCATATCCGTGTCCCTTGCGGCAGGAGTGATCCGGCTGGCAAAAATGAAAATCTTGGTACAGAATATCTATTCCCTAGAGACTTTAGCCCATGTAGACACACTTTGTCTGGATAAGACGGGGACACTTACAGACGGAAACTTGAAAGTATGCAGGATCATTCCTATGACAGAACTTCCCAAAGGCGATCTGGACAGGATGATTTGTTCCTATATGGCGGCCAGTGACGACAACAACGCTACTTTTTCCGCGCTAAAGGAAAAATTTCCTCCTCATAAAGGCGGACAGGTTCATCATAAAATTCCATTTTCTTCTAAAAGAAAATGGGGCTGTGTCAGCTTTAAAGGCATGGGAAGCATATTTATAGGCGCTCCGGAAAAAATGATAGGAAGGATTCCGGGAAATTTGGAGCAAGAGATGAATACGGGCCGCAGAGTCGTAGTGATCGGCTATTCCGGATCCATTGTAGATAATGAAGAGGATCTGCCAGAGGATATGCGGCCTTTATATAGTGTGGTGCTGGAAGACAGGATCCGGCCAAACGCGGAAAAAACACTGGAATTTTTCAGACAGGAAGGAGTAGAGGTAAAAGTAATCTCCGGAGATCATATAAAGACCGTATCTGCCATTGCGAAAAGAGCGGGCCTTCGCCGATATCTGGACGCGGTGGATATGTCTATGGAGGGAGCGTCACCCGATTATGACAGATTGTGCAGGGAATACGCCATCTTCGCCAGAGTGACGCCCAGACAGAAGCAGGAGCTTATAAAAGCCTTAAAAAGGCAGGGACATCAGGTAGCCATGACAGGCGATGGGGTGAACGATCTTCTGGCTTTAAGAGAGGCGGATTGTTCCATTGCCGTGGCGGATGGAAGCGATGCCAGCAGGCAGATTTCCCAGGTGGTATTATTAGATTCGGATTTTAACCATCTTCCCCAGGTGGTGATGGAAGGACGGAAGGTCATCCATAATGTGACCCGGACAGCCCAGGTATTTTTTATCAAAACCATATATTCCCTGTTGGTCTCCTTTTTCTGCCTGTTTACGAATCAGCCGTTTCCGTTTATTCCGATACAGATTACGCTGATCGATGCCTGTATGGAAGCCTATCCATCGTTTTTGACGATATTCCAGTCAGATATCCGCAGGATCCGTGGAAAATTCCTTCCCACAGCCCTTTCCCATGCAGCGCCCTTTGGCCTTACGGTTACGGTGATGATCATAGGGATCAGCCTTTTTTCTCCGTTTTCTGTGGAGCAGAGCCAGACGGCGATGTATTTCCTGCTGATCCTGATCACTATGGGGGCTGTGATAAAAAGCTGTGTTCCCTTTGACCCTTTTCGGGTTTTTATCTGTGTCACTATGATTTTGGGTACCTTTTTCGCGCTGCGGATCCTGCCGGGGCTGTTTGCGATCGTTCCGATTTCCGCTGAAATGGGTATGTGGATCTTAGCTGGTGCCGGGATTTCTATCCTGCTTTGTGCCGGCATACATCTTTTTCAAAGATGGTATGGAAAAAGAGAGGAGATTCCGCTATCATAAGAAGGAGAAAGAGAAAAGAGGTGAAGCAATGTCACTGAAAAAACATATGTTCCGCTCGAATATGATGATTCTTTTTTCCGCGCTGCTCTCTCTTATGGTTATCCTTTTAGGGGTGCTGATGCTATTCGAAGATTCCTTTGAACAGCAGTGGCATTCTATGGAACAGACCTATCTGGAGAGTCACGGGGTGGAAATGGAGAATGCGGATGCAGAAAATATAGGATCAGGAAACACTGCGGAAGAAAATGGAGAGGGGGAAACAGGAATTTTTGCTGCTTCCTCTGCTAAGAATTTTTTTCTTACTTTTCTTGGAGCACTTCTGCTCATCGGCTTTGGGGCAATCGGTGTGATTTTGTTTTTGGCCTCTTTTTTTACTAAGCGGATGAACCGCCTGATCATGGAGCCGGTGGAGCAGCTTGTGGCTGGAGCGAAGAGAATCCAGGAAGGAAATCTGGATGAAGATATCCGCTATATTGGAGAAGAAGAATTTGAGCATGTCTGCCAGACCTTTAATGCTATGCAGCATACGATCCGGGCGGACAAAGAACAGCAGGCGAAAAATGAAAAAGCCAGGACGGAGGCTGTGGATGTGATCCGGGGACTTGGCCTTGGAGCGGATGATTACATAACGAAGCCTTTTGATCCGTCTCAATTAGTGGCAAGGGTGCGTTCCCATTTAAAAAGATATGCCAGGCTGACCAGAGGAAAAAAGGAGGATCCTAAAAATAAAGACGACAGGCTTTACATTCAGGATGTGGTCATTGAACCGAGAACCTGGAAGGTGTGGAAAAAAGAAAAGGAACTAAAGCTTCCTAACCGGGAATTTGAGCTTTTGCGTTTTCTGGCACAGAATCCCAATATTGTATTTTCCAAGGAGGAATTGTTTGAAAAAATCTGGGGTTTTGATTATGTATCGGATGCGGCTACTGTTTCTGTTCATATTAACCGTCTGCGGGAAAAGATAGAGGATGACGCGAGGAATCCTAAGATCATAGAAACGGTATGGGGCGCGGGCTACCGGCTGAATGACTGATCAGGAAACGGGGAAGAAAAGAGGGAAAGTGTTATGTGGTTATTCTATGCCGTAGGTTCCGCATTCTTCGCGGGACTTACTTCTATACTTGCAAAATGTGGGATACGAAAGACAGATTCTACTGTAGCGACAGCTGTGCGGACCGTGGTGATCCTGGCTTTTTCCTGGATCATTGTAGGAATCGTGGGATCAGCGGAGCAGATTCCTTCTATAGACAGGAAAACCTTTCTGTTTTTGATCCTTTCCGGCGGGGCTACAGGGGCTTCCTGGCTCTGTTATTTCCGGGCGCTGCAGCTGGGGGACATTAATAAGGTGGTTCCCATTGATAAATCCAGTACTGTGCTGACCATCCTTTTCGCGCTGATTTTTTTAGGGGAAGGGATCAGCCTGCCTAAAGGCGCGGCGGTAGCTGTCATTGCCGCGGGAGTCTTTTTGATGATCGAGAAAAAAGATGTTAAGAAGACAGATACCCCAGGGAAGGGCAGCTGGATGCTTTATGCTATAGGTTCTGCTTTTTTTGCAAGTATGACCGCTATTTTAGGAAAAATCGGTATTTCGGGAGTGGAGTCAAATCTGGGAACAGCCATCCGTACGATCGTGGTGCTTATTATGGCATGGCTTATGGTATTTGTGACGGGAAAGCAAAAGGAAGTAAAGAGGATCGAGAAAAAGGAATTGGCCTTTATCTGTCTTTCCGGAATTGCCACAGGGGCATCCTGGCTTTTTTATTACCGGGCTCTTCAGGAAGGGCCGGCAAGCGTGGTGGCACCTATTGATAAGCTGAGCGTTTTAGTTACAGTGGTGTTCTCGTATTTTGTATTCGGTGAAAAGCTGAGTGGGAAAGGCCTCTTGGGTCTGGCGCTTTTAACGTCAGGAACAGTGGCGATGGCTGTACTTTAATAGAATAAGGATGATTTTGGAGGCAGAGGAAATTTATGGATTTTCACTATAAAAGGAGCATGCAATGGACAGAGTATTGATCATAGAGGACGATGAGCTGATCGCGGAGCTGGAGAGAGATTACCTTCTGGCGGAAGGGCTGGACGCGGATATTGAAATAAACGGAAGAAAAGGGCTGGAGCAGTTTTTAAAAGGAAGGTATGAAGCGGTTATCTTAGACCTTATGCTGCCTGGGAAAAATGGATTTGAGATATGCCAGGAAATCCGAAAACGTTCTGACGTGCCTGTCCTTCTTGTCACAGCAAAGAAGGAAGATATTGATAAGATTAAAGGTTTGGGACTAGGAGCGGACGATTATGTGGTGAAGCCCTTTAGCCCTATGGAATTAGTGGCAAGGGTCAAGGCCCATATACAGATCCACAGAACTTTAAAAACTGGAAAAGGGGAAAAGATCATCCAGACAGGAGAATTGTCTATTTATCCGGATGCCTATCTGGTATATAAAAATGACAGCCCAGTTGCTCTGACCAGCCGCGAGTTTGAGCTGTTAGCATTCCTGGCAAAAAATCCCAATATCGTCTTTTCCAAGGAAAGACTGTTTGATCAGGTTTGGGGGCTTGAAGCTGCAGGGGACGCATCCATCGTAACGGTATATATTAATAAATTAAGAGAGAAATTAGAAGAAGATCCCTCAAATCCCCGGTGGATAAAAACGGTCTGGGGCGTGGGATACCGATTCCAAAAAAGCGGCAGATAAAATGCAGCTTACGCTGCAGGGAGGCGCACTGCACCCAAAAGGAATATGGTTTCCGGTACAGCTGCGCTTTGGAGCAAGTGTGTGCCAAGGCACACACTTATTTATCTGCCGTAAGTATCATTCCTGGGGAGGGATCAGATTGCTTACATAAGGACGCTTGCCGGAAAGGACTTCGTCATAGAAATTTTGTTTCCAGTCAATATAGGCAACGCTGTTTTCCAGTTCCTGGATAGAGCTGCGCAGCGCTTCCTGCTTTTTCGCAAGAAGTTCTTTGCGCTGGGGTATGGTGGACTTCCCCTCCAGGCAGAGATTCAAATATTCTTTCATTTCCTGGATACTCATGCCGCACTTCTTTAAACATACCAGATCTTTGATCCATTTCAGATTCCGCTCATCGAAAATGCGGCGGTTATTTTTATCCCTCTGTACATTAGGGATCAGGCCTTCATTGCAGTAGAATTTTAAAGCCTGATAAGTTAAATCCGCTTCTTTGCACACCTGCATCATTGTGTAGATCATAGCTGCCTCCTGTTTATATAAGAAAAATTTTGAAAATATTTGACCGATTGTAACAACCGGAGTGTATAATCGTTAGTAACAACCGATATGTGTAACCGGATTGTAGCATGAGTTTAGAGAAATTGCAAGAAATGCAGAAGGGAGACAGGGATTTTTTCGGACTTGACTTTTGTCCGGAATCGGATTATAATTCTTATCGTCTGAATTCGGATAATATGGAGGCGGCTATGAAATACGATCCTACAGAAACGCTCGCGGCATTGAATCGGCTTTATAAAGAAATGGATGAAATTTATCATCTCTATGCAAAAAAGCACAATATTTCAGATTCGGCCCTATGGCTTATGTATTCTTTGCACGAGAGCGAGAATTTACATACACAGAGAGAAATCTGTACGGAATGGCACTATCCGCCGCAGACAGTGAATTCTGTTTTAAAAAATCTTGAAAAACAAGGGTATATTGCTTTAGAACCTGTGAAAGAAAATCACAAGACAAAAGTGGTTGTCCTGACGGAAAAAGGAAAAGACCTCACGGAAAAGGTCATCTCGCCTTTGATCCATGCAGAATGCAGGGCGATACAGGGACTAAAAGAGGAAGAGAAAAAAGCTCTGCTGTCTGTAACTAAAAAATATGCAGATATTTTACGTACAGAAATGACAACTGAATAGAGCATTGTCATCGGAGGATCGTGTATCGCAATACACATTAGAGAACTTTCGCTGCTGGCTATGAGGCAACGAAAATTTCTCTGATCGGAAAAGATGTCGGGTGCGCCCGGTTATTTTTGGATAACCAGGCGCATTTTTTATGTTAAAAAGAAAGGAGAGAATAGAATATGGATTCTACCGCACTTTTTTCCAAAACACCACCATTAAAACTTTTCTTTTTTGCTGCTATCCCGGGGGCGATCAGTATGCTTGCCTCGTCCCTGTATCAGACGATCGATGGTATTTTTGTGGGGCAGTTTTTAGGCGCAGCGGCATTCGCGGCGATCAACCTTGCCATGCCCTTTGTGATCATTAATTTTTCTATAGCGGATTTAGTCGGCGTAGGTTCGGCTGTTCCTATTTCCGTCCGTCTGGGGAAAAAACAAGAGCAGGAAGCAAATAATATTTTTACCTGTGCCTGTCTTTTGATCGTAGGAGCAGGAGTAATAATAGGGCTTGTCCTGTTTGCAGCAGCTCCCCTTTTGCTTCGTCTGATGGGAGCCGAAGGAGAGGTGGCGCAGCTGGCAGTACAGTACATGAGAGTGTATGCTCTGTGTTCGCCGCTCACTACCATTATATATGCACTGGACAATTACTGGCGTATTTGTGGATTTATACGCGGAAGCATGGTGCTCAATATTACCATGTCTGTTCTGTGCGGGCTATTTGGATTTATCTTTTTAGGCGTATTTCACTGGGGAATCTGGGCGTCCGCTCTGGCATCCTGTACCGGTATGTTTATTTGTGCAGTGATCGCTCTTATTCCTTTTTTCAGAGGAAAGGCAATGCTTCGCTTTTGCCGGCCGCGGTTCAGCCTGAAAATGATCAAGCAGATCATTGCCTGCGGAAGTCCAAGCTTTTTAAATAATATTGCAGGCAGGATCATATCTATTTTAATGAACGCGATCCTGATCCGGCTGGGCGGCGCGGATGCTGTATCTGTTTACGGTGTTCTTATGTTTGTGGATGGATTTATTCAGCCCCTTCTTTACGGAATGTGTGATTCTGTTCAGCCGGCAGTGGGTTATAACTGGGGCGCGCAGAAATTTTCAAGGGTACGGGCAATTGAAAAATGCTGCTATGCTGCAAGCGCGGTTCTTTCTGTGGGAGCAGTATTTGTCATTGCCTTGATCCCGGAGCAGATTACCAGATTATTTATTTCGGATGCGGGAAATGAAGTGATAAGCCTGTCTGTAGCGGCGCTTAAGCTGTTTTGCCTTACCTATATCACCAGATGGGTATCCTTTGCTACACAAAGCTATATGCTTGCTATTGAGAAACCTTTGCCCGCCTCTGTTATTTCCATATGTACTGCGCTGGTATTTCCGATAATCCTAATCGGATTGCTGTGGCCATTGGGGCTGACAGGAATATGGCTGAATCTAGCGGGGACTTCTGTTCTTTCCGCTGTTTTATATCCATATTTATCCTCAGAAAGCTTAAGAATGAATTAAGGCAGCCGGATGCAGGCGTTTAGTCAAAAACCCCGCAGCAAGTTACGGGGCATTGAATCTCGCGGCAGCAGCCAAATGGACATGTAAGCATGTTCGTTTGGCTTGTTGCTCGCGGGAATAAAAAGACCAGGAGGTGTAAGACGATGAATGTGGTTACGATCAGCCGCGAATTCGGAAGCGGAGGCCGTGAATTTGGAAAGCGGCTGGCAGAAAGATTAGGGTATGTTTATTATGACCGGGAGATTGAGGAAAACATTGCCAAGCGAATGGATATGGATCCCGGATATGTGGCCCAGGCCATTGAGCACGGTACCTTTCCCAATATCCCGCTTCATTTTGGAAGGACATTGGGAAGCGTCCAGGTACTTAGACAGAAGGTGGACATTCTTGTGGAAAAACAAAAGGTACTTAAGGAGATCGCTTCTGCGTCAAACTGTGTGATCGTTGGAAGGGCGGCGGATGTGATTCTTGGAGAATATAAGCCTTTTCGGATTTTCGTGTATGCGGATATGGCCTATAAGATAGAACGCTGCCAAAAGTATGGAGAAACAGGAAAAGCACAGTCTCCCCGGGATCTGGAAAAAGCAATAAAAAAGATAGATTCCGGACGATCCCAATACCATAAGCTGTTTATGGATATAGAATGGGGAAGAAAAGAAAATTATGAACTTTGCGTCAACACCACAGGGCTGACAATGAGTAAAATTGTTTTGCCTATAGCAGAGTATGTAAAAAACTGGTTTGAAGAGGAAAAAAGATAAGAGGTCTCTTTGACTGTTGTTTATTTGTTGTCATTTCTATGTTAAAATTTCTCCGAGGTGAGAAAATGCAGTATAAGATTTTATTCGTAGATGACGACGAAGCGCTGATAAAAATGTTAAAGAGCTATTTTTCCTTAAAGGGCTACGCCGTAGAAGCCGCTTATAATGGGCTGGAAGCGATAGAAAAGGTAAAAGAAAACCCGGATATCGTTCTTTTAGACATAAATATGCCGGGACTGGACGGGCTTTCCGTGTGCAGGCAGATCCGGGATCAAATCTCCTGCCCCATTCTCTTCCTGACGGCAAAGGTAGAGGAACAGGACCGGGTAAACGGGCTGCTTCTCGGCGGAGACGATTATGTGCTTAAGCCCTTTAGCTTAAAGGAACTGGAGGCAAGGATCATTGCTCATTTAAAACGGGAGGAACGCCACAGGGGAAACAGCAGCTATCGTTTTCATGACGGGCTGATGATCGATTATTCGGCAAAGAGGGTGGAGCTTCATGGAGAAGTTCTGAACCTGACAAAGACAGAGTATGGGATCATAGAGTTTTTATCCATGCATCCGGGTCAGGTATTTGACAAAGAAAGAATTTATGAAAAGGTATGCGGCTACGATGGTGAAGGGGACAGCCGGGGGATTACGGAACTGATAAGAAGGATAAGGAATAAGCTTGCGGAGCATACGCAGACAGAATATATAGAAACCGTGTGGGGGATGGGATATAAATGGAAAAGCTGAGGAACTTGTCCCTGAAAAAGACTTTTATCCTTTACGTGACCGTTATCCTGATAGGAACCTTTCCCTTATCCGCTGTGATCGTTCATCATGTGACTGTGTTCCAGCAGCAGATCTGGAACAAATATATCGACCAGGAAGTATATTACCAAGTACAGGAAGATGAGGGAGCAGATTATGTGACCAGTATCCGGCGCCCCCAAGCCGGGGTGATGAGTGAAAGAGATGAGTTTCTTTCAGAACTCTGCGATTTTTTTGAAACCTATACTGTGCTGATCTTTGCCGTGGCAGGATGTGTGACTGCGGTATTTCTGTTTTATAGAAATAAGCTGCGTGTTCCCATAGAAGAACTAAATGCAGCCTCCCAGATGATCGCCAAGGATGACCTGGATTTTCACATTGCCTATGAAAATCAGGACGAATTGGGACAGCTTTGCAGAGAATTCGAAAAGATGCGGGCACAGCTGGAAGAAAATAACCGAAAAATGTGGCGCATGATAGAGGATGAAAAGGCACTGCGGGCTGCGGTAGCCCATGATATCCGGTCTCCGTTGTCCGTACTTATGGGATACCAGGAAATGCTTTTGGAATTTGCCGGGGAAGGGATCCTGGATGAAAAGAAAATGCAGGAAATGCTTCAAGAGGGCATGGGACAGATCAAGAGAATGGATGCCTTTATTGAGACCATGCGGAAAACCGCCAAGCTGGAAGAAAGGATGCCCCAATACAGCCTTACCAAGGTCGGAAAACTGTGTCAGGAAATAGAAAAAGAAGGAAAGCTTCTGGGAAAAAATGCAGGAAAACTTTGCCTTGTCCAGACAGAGAAAGAGGAACAGCTGATCAAGATCGACAAGGAAATGGTACTGGAGGTAGTGGAAAACCTGCTGACAAACGCTTTGCGCTACGCCAGGGAAAAGGTAGAGATCGCGGCAATTCCTTCGGAGCATGAGCTGACGATCCTTGTATCAGATGATGGCGCGGGATTTCAGGAAGATACAGAAAAAGTAACACAAGCCTATTTCCATGGGGACAGTAAGGATGATCTTTCTCACTTTGGAATGGGGATGTATATCAGCAGGATTTACTGCGAAAGACACGGCGGACGTCTTATTCCAGGAAATAAAGAAAAGGGCGGCGCTGTGGTCAAGGCAGTGTTTCAATATGGAGAATGAAAAAGAGGCGGCCAGTCAGGCAGCCTCTTTTTCAAATCCGGCGAAGAATTTGGATGAAGCGATTCCGATCACACAGACAATCAGACCGCTTGGAAAGAGTATCCAATAAGAATTATGAGAAAATTTGTCAAATAAAGCTCCGTAGACGATCTGGCCGATGGGCTGGGCACACATAGAAAGGGTGAATACATAGGACATTACCTTTCCCATCAGGTGCTTTGGGGTGCGCTCCTGTATTATGGAGATGGCATAAGTGGAAAAGAAGCTGGCTCCAAGCTGGCAGGCGCAGAACATGGCCAGTAAAACAAAATACCGGACTATGGAGCTGGCAGGAAGTACAAAAACTGCGCCGCAGGGGATCAGGCAGATTCCAAAGGCAACGAATATTACAGAGAAATACCGTACACGCAGCTTCTTTGCCAAAAGGGCAACACACAGGCTGCCGAAAACGGACGCCACGCCCATTGCGCTTTCCGCGGCGCCGTAGTATGTGGCGGAAAGTCCCAGTACAGTGCGCACCAGATAAGGAAAACCTACTACAACGGTTCCGGCTAAAAAAAGGCTCACCATAGCCGCAAGAAGAAGGAGCTTTAAAATCTCCGGCTGTTCCCGGCATAGAAAATGCATGCTGGCAGAGAAATCTTCTTTAATGATCTTGTGGATTCCCATTTTATGAGCCGGTTTTTTATAGTCCAGCCGAATAAAGCATTCTAAAAAAGCAGTGACAAAAAAACAGATTACCGTAGCATAAAATACCGGCCGGATACCAAAGGCAGTATAAAAAATACTGCCTAAAAAGGGCGTGATCAAAGACGCAATGGAAGCGACCTGATTTACAATGGCGTTTCCTTTAAGGATATTGTCACCGGAAAGCATTTGGGGAATGCAGGCCTGTACGGTAGGAGATTCAAAAGCGCTCAGCACAGAAAGGACGATGAGCAGCGCGCCGACGACAAAAATATTTTGTGCAGACGATATGAAAAAACCGGCAAGAAGGACTGACAGCCCGGAAAGCGCATCCAGAGCAGCCATAATATTTCGCCGGTTTGCCCGGTCCGCAAGAATGCCGCCAAAGGGTGAAAGAACAATAGTAGGAACCATAGCCAGCGCCAAGAGCCCTGCAAAAACAGAGGCCGATCCGCTCTGTTCCAGCACATACATGGATAAGGCGAATTTAAGGGTATAATTCCCCAGCAAGGAGCTGATCTGTCCCAAGATTAAAAAAGTGAAATTACGGGTAAAAAGATTTGACTTCATTTTTTCCTCCTTCTGATGTGTTTTATCTACAGGGCATAATGCCTGTATCAATAATGGTAAATTTGGGAGTTAACTTCTAAACTTTCTCTTTTATAATTTAAAGACACTTTATAATACCGAACGAATGAATGTATATCTTTAAAATAAAATTGCCCTAGGGCAATTTTATTTATCTTTATCTTCAGGAATCTTTTGGAAAAATTCTTCCACCAAAGCATAAATAGATTCGTCCATCAATGGAACCCCCATTTTTTCCAGCATATCTCCCAGGAAATGAAACTTGCGTTTCATTCCTTCTTTATCAGAGGGAAATACAGAGGGCAGCAGCCATAGACTGGTAAGAAGCGGCAGCAGTTCAGATAGTTCTTTCGCATAGGCTGTGTGCAGGGAGCCGTCTTTATTTCCTTCTTCAAGCAGCTCTTCGTAGTAGGGGGTAAGAATACGCCGGTTCGATTTGATCATTTCTACTAAAAGCCGTGGATTCCTGGTGAGAGGGATAGACTGTATGGTCAGGTCGGTGCGTTCATCGTCCGCCTGATTTAAGCGGATGGCCTCCTGGAGTTTCTGCAGACCATTAAGGTCAGAACGGTTTCGAACCTTTTCAAAGGGATTGTCTGCTGTAAACATCCGGTCTCCCACTGCATCCATAATTTCTTCTTTTGATTTAAAATGATGGTAGACTGCCCCTTTTGATAAACCGCCTAAATGGTCTACGATATCTTGAATGGTGGTATTGTCATATCCTTTTTCTAAAAAGAGCCGCTGAGCAACGTCCAGTATTTTTTCCACAGTTACCTCGGGATACTTGTTGCGGGCCAAAGTGTCTCCTCCTTTCTTTAACATACGTTTGGTATGTATTTATTATATGCAGGGAAGACTTCTTTGTCAAGATACATTCGTTCGGTATTTATTGCTTTTGTCTGCAGTCTGACATGGAACAGATTCGGGAAGCGATGAAGGGGCTGAAAAAAATTAGGACGGTTGTCTTTTTATTGTGAATCATCCCTTATCCTGTTCTTATCAAAAAGAAAGGCGGGATTTTATGAAAGCGATCATAAAAAGAGAGTGCAAAAGCTATTTAAAGAATCCGATTTTCTGGATCGGGCTTCTTCTTGTGACTTTGGGAATCTATCAGAGTGTAGCCTCCTATCTGGGGGTCCATTATTTCCAGTCGGACCAGGAGGTGAAAAGTAAGGAGGCGAAGGTCATCACGGATGCGGATATTACAGAGGGATATGTGCCTTCTACCCAGGAAGAACAGCTTTTCCTTGGCAGCGAAGAAATTAAGAATACCCTGATAGAAGAAGGAATTTGCTCCCAAAGGGAGGCGGAGGAAGCGGCAGGGAAATTAAAGACTTTGACAATAGAAGAGGCAGACGCATACATGGAAGAAGAGTATGGTTTTTACGGCGCCCAGTATGTTTTTGAAGATTATAAGTACCATCAGGGAACTGCCCAGGAGGTAAATAAATATATAAAAGAGAAACTCCAGGAACATTCTTTTTCCTATTATTTCGGAAGAAAATTCGCAGATTTTCTGGGCGTGCATATGGCATTTTTCGCGGTGGTGATCTTATCCGTGCTTTATTTTGGGGATACCAGAAAGAACACGTATGAGCTGCTGCACACAAAAGCCATTTCCAGCGGAGCGTATATTATGGGAAAGACTTTAGGAGGCTTCGTGGTTTTATTGATTTCCTGCGGGATTTTAAATCTGCTTTTTACCATCTTATGTATTTATCACCAGTGGAAGGCAGGATTGGGAGTAAGACCGGAGGATGCCTTTGCTTTATTGAAGGCTTCCTGCATGTATGTATTGCCGAATATGCTGATGATCGTCTGTGTCTATACGATAGTGGCTGTCTTGTTTAAAAATCCTTTTCCGGCAGTACCTCTTTTGGTTTTATACATCATCTATTCTAATATGGGAAGTATCGGGCCGGATGGGCAGTACGGCTATTACGGCAAGCCCTTGGCGATCGTGGTAAGGTTCCCTGGCAAATTTTTTGATACCGCACCGCCTCCCATGGTCTTTTGGAACCAGTTGTTTTTACTGGCGGCCGCAGCAGCAGTGACCATGCTTGCGGTACAGGTATGGAAAAGGAGGCGGGTATATTGAAAAAAGAAATGAAAAACAGCCTTCCCGTATACAAACTGTGTTACTCTTTTCTGTTCATCCTGATTCTTTGCCTGGTAAGAGGAATCGTGTATACGGCGGAGATTGGGGTTGCCATAGAAGTGCCGGCGGCACTTTTGGCCGTTGTTTTTTGCGCGGATACCTATCTAATGGAAGTGCAGAGCAGGAGAAGAGATGTTTTCAGGCTGTATGCATTAAAGAAACAGATGAAGGCAATATACCTCCGTCTATTGATCCAGATCTTATATTTGTTCGGAATTTCAGTAGTGGGCTACGGAATGTTTTACTGGCAAAAACCTGCTGTCGGGCCGGAGGGTTCTTCTTTGGAACACTTTTTATACTTTCTGGGAGCAATCGGGGGAACGGTCCTGTTTTGGGGAATCTTATCTGTAACAGTCAGCATACTGCTTGGAAAACTGTGGCTGGGAATCGGTCTGACGGCAGCGCTGTGGTTCTTTTTCTTTTCTAAGGCAGCCGATGCACTTTTAGGAAAATGGAATGTTTTTTCCTATACTTTCCGGAATATCAGTACAGGAGAAACGGATTGGATCTGGGGGAAAGGGCTTTCTGTTTTTCTGGCAGTTTTTCTTACGGCTTTGCTTCCTGTGCTGTTAAAGAAAAGAGGGTGAATGCGCGGCGAGCTGCGCTGGGTATTTCACATCTGCACTATCGGGAAAACTTGGATATAGGACACTGATACGGCGAATAACGTCGAGAAGGAGGAAAATATGAGTATAAAAATAAAAGATTTAACCGTAACTTTTAAAAACAATGTAACCGCAGTAGATCATGCGAACCTGGAAATTCCCGGCGGCATCTACGGACTTCTTGGAGAAAACGGGGCCGGAAAAACTACGCTGATGCGGGTGCTTACCACAGTATTAAAGCCTAGCAGCGGCATGGCGTTTCTTGACGGTATCTCATACGAAGAAAGAAACTACGAAAAAATACAGCAGAAAATAGGCTATCTTCCTCAGGAAATCGATCTTTATCCCAATCTGACCGTCAGAGAATGCCTGGAATATATGGGAGACCTTTCGGGAATAAAAAAAGAAGTATATAAAAAAAGAATCGATGAATACCTGGAAAAAACAAGCCTGACAGAACATCAGAAAAAGAAAATGCGCCAGCTTTCCGGAGGTATGAAACGCAGGGTAGGACTGATCCAGGCTCTATTAAACGATCCCAAGTTCCTGATCGTAGATGAACCCACCACAGGGCTGGACCCGGAGGAACGGATCCGTATCCGAAATCTTTTGGTAGATTTTTCTGAAAACCGCACCGTCCTTTTCTCCACTCACGTAGTAGAAGATCTGGCCGCCACCTGCACCCGGCTCTCTATTATGAAAAAAGGAAAATTCCTCTACACAGGCTCCGTAAAAGACCTTATGGCAAAAGCGGCAGGACGCATCTGGGTCATCACCCTGAAAGACGAAACCCAAGCCAAAAACCTGGAATCCCATTACACCATCTCTTCCAAACAATACACAGAAGAAGGCATAAAAATAAAATTCATCAGCGAAACCACCCCGCCCCTAAACGCCCGCCAACCAGAAATCACCCTGGAAGACGCCTACCTGTACCTCACCAACCAAGAACCCTGAAATCCCTCAAACCACCATTCCCCTCGGCGTCCCATTCAAACCTTTCATCGCCCCTTCCTCCGATACTCCGAAGGACTCTCACCATAAAATTTTCGAAACGTCTCCGCATAATAGCTGGCCCCGCAAAAACCAACCTCCACCGCAATCTCCGCAATACTCATATCCGTACTGCCAAGAGACTCCCTGCTCTTATTCAGGCGATACGCCGTAAGATATGCGTTAGG
>DWYZ01000198.1 GCA_019118425.1 Candidatus Blautia faecavium
TTGTCTTTCCCCTGCATCTTGATGAATTTCAGCTTGAATACGGGAGGAAGAGTGAGAAGATATTAAAGGAATTTTTTCCGGAAGTATGTGAAGAAATACGGGGCGTCAGCGATACGGTTGGCGCAGATTATATAACTTTTGCTTCATGGCTGCTGTGTATGGGCTGCTGTATGTATAATCTGGAGGATAATATTCCTATGGAAATCCGGGGATGTACTGCCTTTGCTTATTTTAAAGACGGATGTGTCATTTACGGCCGGAACAATGATCTTCCGCCTTATTTAAAAAAGGGATGCAAAAGTGAGATATATTCCCCGTCAAATGGCAGCCGCTTTTGTATAACAACCTCTTCTTTTATTAATGGAGAAGAAGGAATGAATGAACATGGCCTGGCTGTGGCGATGACCTTTGTTATGACGGATCTGGAAAATATACAGGCAGGTTTAAATTCGTGTTTTATAGTAAGATATCTGCTTGAAAAAGCAGACAGTATGAAAAGCGCACTTTCTTTGCTTATGGAACTGCCGGTGTCTTCTAACTGCAATATCCTTATTGCCCATAAAGAGGGAGAAATGGCAGCGGTCGAGTGTAACTCATATGAAAAAAGAATAAGAAAAGCGGTAAATTTTAAGCATGGTAAGATTGTATGCGCGGTAAACAGCTTTATCTCTGATGAAATGAAGAGGTATGACGCAGCCCATGGAAGGGACTATCGCGCGGCCGAACGGTATCGTACGGTTATAGAAGGTTTTCGCGCCGGAAAAAAAGGAAATCCCATTGAAATGACTCAAAAGCTTCTAAAAGGAGAGTATGGGTTTATTTGTCAATATGATGACGAACCGGATTTTGAAACGGTCTGGAGCTCAGTGTTTGATCTGAGAAATTTGATGATATACCGTGCTGAAGGAGATCCGCGAAAGAAGAAATTTATTTTAGACGGCAGGCTGCATGATATTGCGCGGATTTCATTTTAGCAAAATATGCTGCAGCTGATGAATGATCTGTTTTATTTCCCCTATAATTCGAGCGCTTACTTTAGTAAAATCAATGGTTTTTCCGGAATGGCCGAATTTAGCCTCATATATTTTAGCCTGGGTCTCATCGTGATCCTTATAACGGGCTTTTCCGATATAAAAGGCGTTAGAATTGGCGGTATCTGGATATCCTAGACTTTTTTCGAGAAAAAAGGCGCGGGGATCCTTAAGGAGGGCTGTCTCCAAGGCGTTTAGCTTCAGGGCGAATTCCTGAACCGTCTCCGGAAAATGGTCTTTCATATATAGTAAGTTTTTATGAAGGCAGACGGCGCTTTTTTCCATAAGGCGGCGTTCCGTAGGGTTTGGGAGCTGGCTGAATTCTTCCGGAGAAACTGGGTCTCCGGCAATGGAACGCTGTAATTGTCCGAACCAGTATTCATGTCTGGCAGTGGAATCCGGGAACATAAAATAGGTGGAGAATTCGTGGTCGATCATGGGCGCCATCCTAAGGATTTTATTGGAGCTGTCACAGAGAAAGGCTACGTTTTCATAGTGATAATTCTGGTCGCCTTTCAGGATGGACACGAGGATCTGCATTGCCAGCTGTTCTGCGATCTGCGGGTGTTCCTGAAAGAAGGCGGTTTCTAATATATCGGTATAATCATAGAACATCTGGCAGTAATTAAGATAATTATCAATATCTGCTTTTTCATCCGGATAGGCCCGGAAAAATTCCAGAAGATTTAACAGATGTTCTCCTTCTTTGTAAATCATGGGAACAATGGTTCCGTAATCATAGTATTTTCCGGTTTCTTTCTCATAACCAAAGCAAAAAGCCAGCTGATACAAAGGCGCGGGCATAAAATATTCATTGATCACCTGGGACCAGAAGACCTCTGCATACGCGAATAAAGGAGTAGAGAAGGGCTTGGACTTAGTGAGCGGCTTAAAGACGAGATTTCCGGGAAAGATGGGGAAATGCTTTTCGCCTTTTACTACGCCGACAGCTTCGGCTTTTAGATTTCCTGTGCGGTTTGCGTAATCATATTTTTTATTGTCAAATATCATAAAATTCACATCCTTATTTATTTTTGCAGGCAGCGAGCTAAGCGGACATGCTTGTATGTCCATGTGTCCATTTGGCGGCTGCCGCGAGGGGCGCTATGTGCCAGCGGCACATGTTTAGCGCCGACCGAAGCCTAAATACCCTGCAGATCTGTTGCGCTGCAAATTTGCTGCCCCGTAGCTTACTGCTGCGGGGTTTTGACTGATCTGCTGCTGGGACGGGGACTTATGGGGCATTTTGTGTCTGGCTGTATTTTACCAAAGATGGCTGGAGATAGTAAAGATTTTATCAAAAAAATCATTTCATAAGGCTGATCGTCCGTGGAATCAGACAGGGTCGTAACTGCGCAGCAAGTGTGCGGTTTTAGGGCGAGCAGCGATGGAAAAAATGTATAAAGCTTTCTCCTTTGGTTGTATAAAATAAAAATTTTGTGTATGATAGAGGAAGGAT
This sequence comes from Candidatus Blautia faecavium, assembly GCA_019118425.1. Classification (GTDB taxonomy): domain Bacteria; phylum Bacillota; class Clostridia; order Lachnospirales; family Lachnospiraceae; genus Blautia_A; species Blautia_A faecavium. The sequence continues at coordinate 2,491 of DWYZ01000198.1, forward strand.
CTGGCTGATCCATATGACGCTAAAGCGCGTCAGGAGGAGGGAGTTTGGAAGTAATAAACTTCCAAACTTACCATTATTGACGCAGTCAACGTACTCCGTGAGTATAGTACGTCAGAAAGGGGAAAAAATGAAGAAGGATACTTCTGAGACAATACGGCGGGCGTCTGCATTTCCGGTAATTATGATCGGGGAAGGACTTCTGGTAGGAGTCTTAAGCGGGCTGGTGGTTCTGCTGTACAGGATATGTTTAAATTACGCGGGAATATGGCTGGAGGCTATATTGGATTACGTGAAGGGAAATCCTTTGAGGCTTGCGGTCTGGCTTGCCGCGCTTTTAGGCATGGCGGTCATTGCCGGACTTTTAGTAAAATGGGAGCCTATGATATCAGGAAGCGGTATTCCTCAGCTGGAAGGGGAAATGGAGGGAAAGCTGAATCAGAAATGGTACCGTATTCTTCCGGCGAAATTTATAGGCGGCTTTTTCTGTATGTTTGGAGGATTGGCGCTTGGGAGAGAGGGCCCCTCTATTCAGTTGGGAGCCATGATGGGAAAAGGGATTTCGCGGACCCTCGGCAGAGGAAAAACCGAAGAAAAGTTTCTGCTGACCTGCGGAGCCAGCGCGGGAATGGCGGCGGCATTCCAGGCTCCTCTTGCGGGCGTTATGTTTGCTATGGAGGAGATACATAAAAATTTTACGGCAGCAGTCTTTATCTCTGCCATGACTTCTTCTGTGGCGGCGGATTATATCACTTCCCATGTCCTGGGAATGGATCCGGTATTCCAATTTGAAATAGCGGGAAATCTTCCCCAACGTTATTATGGGTTATTGCTGGTCCTGGGAGTTCTTCTTGGGTTGGCTGGAGTCTTTTATAATTGGTTTACTTTAAAAGTACAGTCGCTGTATAAAAAAGCCAGCTGGTTAAATCCTGTTACAAAGGCCATGATACCGTTTTTTCTGTCTTGGATCCTTTGTTTTACTGTGCCGGAAATCCTGGGGAACGGGCATAGCCTGATCGTGATGATGACACATGAGAAAGTGGCTCTTGGAGCGCTTCTTCTGCTTTTTGCGCTTCGGTTTTTATTTTCGGCTGCCAGCTTTGGCTCGGGAGTTCCGGGAGGGATTTTCTTTCCTATGCTGGTGCTGGGGGCTTTTGTAGGATGTATTTTCGGGATTGTCTGTACGGAAGCTGTTGGGATTTCTCCGGATTATGTCAATAATTTCATCCTCCTGTCCATGGCAGGTTTTTTTACAGCGGTGGTCAGGGCTCCTATTACGGGAATTATCCTGATTTTTGAGCTGACGGGATCTGTCAGCCAGATGCTTTCCTTGTCAGTGGTTACTATTGTGGCTTATATTACAGCCATGCTCTTAAGATCAGAACCTATTTATGACAGCCTTTTAAAGAGGATCCTGGAGGGTATGAATCTGAAAGTGGAAAAGGATGGAGGGGAGAAAGTCCTGGATTATTATGCTGTGGCGGAAGATTCTTTTGCCGCGGGAAGGCAGATCAAGGATATTCCCTGGCCGGAGGAGTGCCTTTTAGTGGCGGTGAAGAGGGGAGAAAAAGAAATTATTCCCAGAGGCAGGACCCGCATCCAGACAGGAGATATTCTCATCACTATGACTGACGAGGCGCACAATGGAGCGGTATATGATAAAATGAATAAGCTGTGCAGAAACAATAAATAAAAAAATTAAAAGGACATGGATGAGACCTTCTGCGTCTGCACCTGTGCATAAAGCATTATGTGATAAATAAGGTAAATGAATCAATCCTAAGGGAGGACAAGATAAGATGCAAGAGAATAGAAAAGGACCGGTTTGGATATGGTATCCGGGAGATTTTGAATTATATCATGGAATGAGACAGAATTTCAGCCGTGTGGAGAGAGGTTTTGGATGGCCGGCTTTCTGGAAAAGTGAAGGATTCCGCAATAGGATCGTTTTCCGCAGGGCGTATGAGCTTCCTGGGGAAGCTTGTTTTGAAACGTATTCTTCAGCCGTAGGATATGTGCTGGTTCAGGAGATCAGTCAGGAGAGAGAACGAAAATTTCCTTTGGGAACAAAGGTGACCTGCGGTCCGGGACAGGTGCGGGTCAGCATCCATCTGGCAAAAATAGAGACTTTCCCCAGTGTATATGTAAAGGGAGAGGTGATTTATTCTGATAAAGAATGGTCTGTGGAGGATTATTCCGGTCCGTCTCAAAAGGCAGGATGGAGCAAATATTTTACCAGGGAGACCCAGGATCCTTCCTGCTGGGATTACAGTGAAAAGGTATACGAGCCGGTAAGAGCAGAAGAAATAAACGGCGGAGTGCTCTATGAGCTGGAAACGGAGCTGACGGCTGTCGTAGAGATTCGTTATCATAAAGGCTATCGTCCGTTAAGAGTATACTGCGGAGAATCCCGGGAAGAGGCGCTGGATCTTGTGCATTGTTATTACAGCTGGGAGCCGGATGAAAAAACCGGCAGATGTCCCCGGTGTGCGGTGCGTTTTTTCTATATTCCTGACTGCGGGATGGATGAGATCAGTGTGAAAGCCATCCATCAGTATGTGGATATTCCGGTAAGGGCGCAGTTTGAGGGAAGCGATGCCCTTTTAAATAAGATCTGGGAGGTGTCAGAGCATACCTTTGCTTTGTGCAGCGGTGTATTTTTTATTGACGGGATCAAGCGAGATAAATGGATCTGGAGCGGGGATGCTTACCAGAGTATCCTTACCAACCAGTATCTTATGGGAGACCCGGATATTAACAGAAGAACTCTGCTTGCCCTTAGGGGAAATGATCCTATGACAACCCATATTAATACGATCATTGACTACTCTCTTTTCTGGATATTGGGCGTAGGCGAACATTACCAGGCCTATGGGGATCAGGAGTTTCTTGAGCAGATTTACCCTAAAATGCGTTCTTTGATGGAGTTTTGTGCCGGACAGGTGGATGAAAACGGATTTTTTACCGGGCGGGAAGGCGACTGGGTGTATATCGACTGGGCGGATATGGACAAGACAGGGGCCTTGTGCGCGGAGCAGATGCTGTTCGCCAAATGCTGGGACGTTATGGCGGCAGTGAGCAGAGCTATCGGAGAAAATGAGCAGGAATACGCGGAGAAATATCAGGAGCTTCTTGAAAAGATCAATGCGTTTTATTGGGATGAGGAAAAAGGCGCTTACATAGATTCCTTTGCGTCCGGACAGCGGCGTGTGACCAGACATGCCAATATCTTTGCTGTGATCTATGATCTTGCAGGGGAAGAGCAGAAGGCGCAGATCGTGAAAAACGTTTTATTAAACGACCAGGTTCCGCAGATTACCACACCTTATTTTAAATTTTATGAGATGGATGCTTTGTGCAGGATGGGGTACCGTAAAGAAGTGCTGGATAAAGTAAAGGAATATTGGGGCGGAATGTTAGAGAGAGGCGCTGTTACCTTCTGGGAAGAGTACGACCCTAATGTGCCCAAGGAAGAGCAGTATGATATGTATGGGGACAAGTTTGGGAAGAGCCTGTGCCATGCCTGGTCGGCCAGCCCGATCTATCTGCTTGCCAAGTATTTTGTGGGGCTTAGGATCACAGATCCATTGACAGGAGCATATGAGATCGAGCCGCATTTAGAGGAATTTGATAAGCTTAGGTGCGTACTTCCGGTGAGGGATAAACAGGTGCATATCCAGTGGGACAGAGAAAATGGTTTGGCCGTTTCAGCGGAAGAGTATGTGGAAAACCTGTAAGACGGGCTTGGTTATGAGACGGGCGTTGTTTTATGGACTTCTGGCATCTTTGTTTTTTGCCTTTACTTTTATATTTAACAGGAGTATGAATCTGGACGACGGATATTGGCTGTGGAGCGCGGTTTTGCGATATGTGTTTATGCTGCCGATCCTTGGAGTGCTTGTTTGGCGGCAGAAGGGGATAAGAAAGGTTACCCTGGAGATAAAAAAGCAGCCGTTTACCTGGCTATTGTGGAGTACGGTGGGATTCGGGCTTTTTTATATGCCTCTTTCTATGGCGTCGGTTTACGGAGAGTCCTGGTTTGTGGCGGCTACATGGCAGATAACTATTGTGGCGGGGGTGCTTTTGACACCTTTGTTTGGAAAACGGATTCCGGTAAAAAACTTGTTATGTTCGGGTATCATTCTTGTGGGGATTTTTTTGCTCCAATTATCCCATGTGCGCGGGATGGAAACGGATGGACTGCTTACGGCCCTGGCGCTGATAATCGCGGCGGGATTTGCCTATCCTTTGGGAAACAGAAAAATGATGCAGCATGCCTGCGCTGAACTTACTACAGTGCAGCGTGTATTTGGGATGACGCTTTGCAGTATGCCTTTCTGGATCTTATGTGCTTTATATGCCTTGTATACCAATGGAATGCCCAGCGGCGGACAGGCGGTCCAATCTGCTGTAGTGGCTGTTTTTTCCGGCGTGATCGCTACGGTCCTGTTTTTTGAGGCTACCAATATGGTAAAAAATAATCCGAAACAGCTGGCAGTTATCGAAGCTACGCAGTCAGGGGAGGTTTTGTTTACACTGGCAGGGGGAATCCTTTTTCTGGGAGATGCCCTGCCAGCGGCGGCTGGAATGGCGGGGATTTTGATCATCGTGGTTGGAATGGTATTGAATAGTTTTTGGGGGTGAATTTATTCTTTTATGGAATACTCTTTTAGAAGCTTCATCTGGAGAGCCGGATCCCGGGTGGATTGAAGAAGTTCCTCCTGGCGGTTATCCTGCATAAGCTTCTGGATCAATATATTCATGGTATTTCTGCCAGCTTCTAATCCCGCTTTTCTACCGGCCTCTAATCCTGCTTTTCTGCCGGCTTTTCTCCCTTCCTGAACCATAGTGTCTATCGCTTTACTCATATCGAATTTTCCTCCTTCCTTCTGCATCTTTGGTTTCAGATGTTTTAATTCCTTTGTATTTGTCATTACTTGTATAAGATCATAGGCATCCCCTGCCATGTTTCGGAATCCCCCTTCGTTTTCTTGGATGAATTTTTTCAGCTGTTCTGTATCCTGCGCATATTTTAAGAAACCGAACACCTGCCGGATATCGCTGCGGAACCATTCATAAGATCGGCAAACCTTACCTTGTCTTTAAAGAATTCAATGGACAGCTTATTTTGTTCCGGCATATGCACCTTCCTTTTCGGACAAAGAACGGCACATAGTGTTAAGAACAATATGTACTTATATTATAAAAAAAGCAGCGTATAAAAGCAATGCCTTTCTATGTCCATATAAAATAAAATTTGGGAAAAACTTGGCCGAACGGCCTGGATAATTTTCTTTATCATACAAGGGTTGCCGGGGAAAGTCAATCAAAAATTTCTAAAAAATGAATCTGCCCACAAAAACGCAAGTATCCCACTACAATTATTGCTCTTGTAAAGTCTAAAAAGTCACTTGAGTATCTACACCCAAAGACAAAAAGCCCCTCCGGAATCCAACGGCTGAACTTCTAATATACTGTGTTTATGTCTAGTACAAGCCACTGTTATCCCAGTTTATTTTATATTCCACCTTCTAAGTCATAATCTCTCTTGAACAAAACAAATTTCATCTCAATTTAGCTTTAATGAAGTAGTCAGGTATTAGTATATCTTCACACACGTCTGATTAACTGCCAGAAAACCAAAGATATGATCGATCTCGAGTTATACTTCATTCTAAATGCGGTCTCTTCTCTTTAAACATTGCTGTTTTTATTGCTTGTACCGGAGACGCAGATTTGGCGTTCTTATCCGAAGTATCCATGGAATTACGACATAGAACAGTAGCCTGCATCCCTCTATTTTTGCCTTGGACATGTAAACGCTTCCTCCCAATGAAAAAGAAACGACAGAAACAGAATTTACATTAAGAGAGGATGTATTCCGATTCGTAGAAATATTGAAGAAAATCGTTCCTGCTTTTTTCTAAGTCCGAACTGTTTTACACCGCATCCCAAATAGGAGTTCGGGAAAGCAGACATTTTATCACTACGACAAAGTTTATTAAATTTAGGAGCAAATATATAAATGCTATACAACTTTAAACAGATAATTAAGAGGGGGATTTCTTATTCCCCTCCATACCACTTGGCATTTTCTTTTCATTTTTAGAAATTTTTGATTGACTTTCCCCGGCAACCCTTGTATGATAAAGAAAATTATCCAGGCCGTTC
>DWYZ01000199.1 GCA_019118425.1 Candidatus Blautia faecavium
GAGTTCAATCCCATGTCAGAGAACATTTTAATTGCCTCAAGAACTTCCATCTGTTTTTCCTGCATTCCTTTTACTACCAGGAATAACGGGTCAAACCACATATCCTGAGGATCCATGCCATGCTCCATACCTCTTTCCAGCATGTTCTGGCAGTGCATCATACGCTCATCATTGTCAGCGGCAACCATACCGGAAGAGCAAAGTGCGATAACAATGGCATCATTTGCTGCAGCAAGGTCGATGTTCGTAATTCTGTCGCCGGCATCTGCGGAGTTTACGATCGGTTTGCCCTTTGCTCTGTTATATACGGAAATACCAGCTTCGATAGCCTTTGTATTTGTGGTATCCAGTGCAAGAGGAACATTGTCAAATTCTGACTGAAGGAGCTGTACAGCCCATTTCATCAGATCTTCTCCGTCACTTTCAGCAGGTCCGATATTTACATCAAGGTAAGTAGCGCCTGCGTCAAGCTGCTGTTTTGCTCTTTTGATGATCGGCTCCGGATCTCTTTCTGTAAACGCTTTGTTTACTGCCGGTGCTGTTGTGGAAAGTCTTTCCCCAATTGTTATAAATTTTGCCATACTTCATGTTCTCCTTTTAAAAATTTATTGTTAGTTCATGTCTTTTAAGAACTTCACGAGCTGTACAGCTTCTCTTGGTCCCACAATAACTTCCCATCCTGGAAGCTTGGATTCGATATCACCCTTTAATACGGCAACTTTTCCAGGAATAACAAGCTTTCTGGAGGTAACCTTTGGCTCTACCTGCTCCTGGATAAATTTAGCGATAATGCTTCCGGAGAATTTACCGGCAGCCCAGGAAGTCAGAACAGAAAGTCCGCCTGCATCACAAATGGTAAGGTTAACCGGCACACCGGAGCGCTCCATTTCTCCGGAAACTACGAAATATGTAAGAGCGAAGTCTACCGTGATCATGACCGGAGCGTCTGCACCTGCACCATTTAACGGATAGATGCCCGGCTCTACCTTCATTGGCTTCTGCGGGTCTGTAAACAGGTTCTGGCGCAGTCCGTAAAGGGAAAGTGCCTCTGCATAAGTCATCTGCTCCATAACAACGATGGAACCATATTTCATAGTGAACAGGGAAGCAAGAGCTGCCTGCATATGTACGTCGCCTTTTGCAACAGCTACTGTATTTACGATAGACGGATAACCGAAGGTTCTGTCCTGATCTTTGATAGCTGCTCTACGTACCTGTACAGCGTTTCCAAATGTTTCTTTAATATCAGCGCCAGTTACATCCAGAACCAGGTTTTTATTTCCTAATTTCTCAATAGCTGCAACTGTGTCGTATAATTCATTTAAATCTTTTCCGGATACACCAAGCACAACGCCTGCTTCTGTGGCAACAGCGTTCATTGCCTCATAGTTAGAAGCGTCTGCTCCGTTTAATACCGGTTTAGAGTCCTTGCAAACTGCAAGAGCTGCTTTTGCGATTTCAGGATCTTTGCAGCCTAAGATAAGAGTTCTGCCAAGACCAGCTGCTTTTTTCACTAACTCTGTATATTTGTCTGCATCTGCGCCTTCACCGCAGTTTACATATACAAGCTCTGTGTACATTCTTTCGCCGATACGCTCGTAATCCACCTTCGGGATCTCAGCAAGTTTTGCTTCTACAGCTGCATCGTCCATATCTGTGCAAAGTGCAACTGCATATCTTGTCTTGCTTACGAAAGTCTTTTCATGTCTGAATAAAACGGTCTCGCCGCCAAGGGAGTATTCCTCTGCGCCAGTTCCGATCTTGATGGTCTTCATTGGCGGAGCAGTAGCTTCAGATAAAGAAGCCAGCGCCTCCTCTGACATATGCGGACATGCAGAAATGTCCATAGCGCCCTGTGCAACCTTCATAGAGAAAGCCATACATGTCGGGCATCCACATTCCTTACAGTTTTTCTTTGGTGTTAATTTAAAGATCTGAATACCATTCAGTGCCATATCTTCTTCCTCCTATTCCATTACGCAAGTGCTTTGATCATTTCGGAAATTGTTTTTACAGCCTGCGGGTGTTTCAGGATAACTGCATCGGATCCTGAAGCAAGGTCTGCTGCTGCTGTAATAATTTCCATATCGATTCCACGCTCATCCTGGGATCCCCATTCCGGCATGTCTGCTTCAGAAGCCATAGCCTCTTTTACGCCCCATACTTCTGAGGAAACCGGTGTAATGATAGGCATCTGCAGCATGTTATCATTCTGAGATAAAGCTGCACCTTTGATACGGTCCATGGTAGATACTACATATTCGTAGCCATAGCCAACTGCCGCACTTCCGACATTCATAACGATCTTCTTCGCATCAACACCTAACTGTGTGGTCACTACGTTTAACTGTTTTGCAAGGTTGATATCTACTGCGGATTCAGCGCCTACGATCTGATTATATGCAAGGCCTGCTGCTGCGCCGATTGCTTTGTAGTTTTCTTCTTTTTCAGAAAGGATCAGGACATTTCTTCCCTGAAGAGCTTCTGCTACCTTAGGAAGCAGTTCAGCGTCCTTCTCTACATTCTTGCAGCCTTCTACTACAAGCGGGCAGTCGATTGCTTCTGCAACCTCTTTTACTACAGCGATCAGCTCGTCGATCGATTTGTTCTCACCGTTCGGGTCTCCGCCTTCCAGAATCAGTGTAACAAAATCTGCACCTTCCATAGCTGCTGCTTTCTTTGCGATCTCAGCCATGGTGGAAGCGCCGTCATAGTACGCTTTAATGCCTTCAGATGCGCCTTCCAGACCCATATCGGAAATCTCAACGCCTACTTTAGGAGTATTTTCTTCCGCAGCGTCAAAGGTGTAGAATGGGAAAGTGCTGTTTCCGCCGATGGAAACTGTTTTATCACCGCTTCCGATCGTTACTGTGTTAATCTTTGCGTTAAACTTTTGTGGTTTCTGATTAAACGGCATTTCTTATTAGCCTCCTCTTATAAATATAAATTTACTTTATTATACTACATCATTGGTTCCATTGACAAGGCAGGATGATTATGTTCTGTTAAAAATGCAACAAGCGTTTCCGGATCTGTAGCGATAGTCTCATCCCCGATCATATCGGTGAAATTCTCTATTCCATACAGCTCTTTTGCTGTCTGGTTCAGACGGTCCGCTACAGTCTCTTTCAGTTCTTTCGGCATCCATACGATACGTTCGATACCGCCTTCTGCCTTCATGAATTTTTTCGATCCGATAAAGTGTTTTCCATGTCCCATAAAGCCAGGCGTCTGTACGCCGCCGCCTGTCATAGACGCCATCTCCGGGAAGGTCATTCCAAGAGGTGTCATGCCTGCGTACTCGCGGTTAGCGATCACTACGCCGTTAGAGAAAGGCTCGATGCCGCAGATACATTCAAAGCATCCGCAGGAGGTCATTGGCTTTTCCATAATGGAATACAGAGAAACTTCCTCAAGGGCTCCCTGGGAGAATTTCTTCACCGCTTCGTTTACATCTTCATACTCGCCGATCCTGTCATCGATCAGTCTTTCTTTTGTGATCACCTGGCAGGGTCCGTTAGGATCCAGCTCATTGGTCGCCTTAGCGTCCAGCCAGGATACTGCACCGCAAAGTCCAAGTCTCTCCGGTGTTACCACACATACATGGGATGGGGAGAAAGCCTGGCACAGGATGCAGCTATAGTATACGTCAACGGATTCATCCGTAAGAGATTCAAGACGGGCATCACGCTTGTCAAAGGTAGGAATAGCAAGCTCGTGGCGGATCCTGGTACATTCGGCCGGATCTGTATAGATCTTCACCTGACATTTGTCCACGATGGCTTCAAACTCGTTTCTTACCTGGGTATAAAGCACCTCCGCAATGTGCTTTGCACGGAAGCCTGCGTTAAACGCGTCCTTGCTGATACGGATGCGGAGCATATCTCTCTGTCCAGTATGATATACTCCCTCAATGCAGTTGATATAATTGTGGAACTTACGCTCGATAACAGGTTCGAAGTCCGGCTGCATCTTCTTGCCGGCAACCTCTACCACATAGGCAATGCTCTGCTTGCTTCCCAGCTCAAAGGTGTCGATCTCCGGTCCGATGATTTCAATCTTGTGATCCTCCACCTCATCCGGGTCTTTTGTGCAGACAAGCTCTGCGCAGTCCACACGGGAACCGTCAAATTCTACCTGCATATCTTTGCGGCGGATGATCTCGCCTTCAAATGCAGATGCAAAAGCTACAGGAATATCGATCTTGGTTATCTTAATCTTGATATTTCTGGCCTCCAGAGATACTTTATTAAAATCCGCAACATTCGGGCAAGCGATCAGAGCCCCTGGGACCTCTGCGATATTTTCAGTTTCATTGGAGATAACAGGGAATCCAAGCTTGATGGCACCAGCTCCTGCAGCCAGAATCACATCGTCAACCGGTTTAAAGGCATTGACAAACGCAGGTACTCTCTCCGCCGTATAAGTAAGCAGTCCTGCTGCATCCCCAGGCGTGATATTTCCAAAAATCAAAGCCGCACGGATTGCTACGGACACTACATGAATAACAGATGTCACGTCTTTACCCAAAGGAACGATCCTTACATTATAGCCCATATTCAGTCCCAGCTCCTGTGCCTGGTCAATGATTCCACCTACCAGAGTCACAAGGATACCCTGTGCCTGGTAGCTCTTAATCAGATCCACGCCTTCCTGTGCGGTAGGTGCAGAGCCTAGGATAACAGCTACACCTGGGATATCTCCCGTTACAAGGGGAACACCCAGCTCACGGATAATAGAATCCGGAAGATGTCCCGTGCATGGCTCACTGTACGGCTCCGCTCCATCTATATATTTTAATGCTTCGATAAACTCTGCGCAAAGAGCAGTGGCAACGCCGGACATCAGCGCATCCTCAAGCTGCTCTTCTCTTGTCATCAGTGTCTTAACAACCCCTAAAGCTTCTTTTAATTCGCCAAGAGTCTTTACTTTTACTCCGGTCACTGCATAATAGCAAGGCAGGCAGTATGCCGTGTGAGGAAAGCCTACCGCCTTGTCTGCACCATGCTGTTCGATAGCCGCGTTTACGGCCTGCTCTGTTAATCCATATACTGCATCGTTTCCATTAAAAATCCTTTTAATTAACATAGTGCACATCTCCATTTCCTGTTTGAAACTTAATAGTCTCCGCCCCTGCTCACTGCTCTATACAGTATGAAACATGGGACTTTCCTGATTCGGTTAAGATTGTATGGTTCTGACTTTACAGTTCCCTATGTTTGCAGGAAAAGCTCCCGCGGAAGGATAAAGACTGTCCTTCCGCGTCTGGCTTTGTTTACATCATTGGCTCCATGGAAAGGGCCGGATGATTCTTTTCTGTAAGGAAAGCAACCAGTGTTTCCGGATCTTCCGCTACTGTCTCATCACCAATCATGTCTGTGAAATTGTCAATGCCATACAATTCTTTTGCTGTCTTATTCAGTCTGTCTGCAACAAACTCTTTTAATTCCTTAGGCATCCATACGATACGTTCGATACCGCCTTCTGCCTTCATAAACTTCTTGGATCCGATGAAATGTTTTCCATGTCCCATGAATCCTGGTGTCTGCACACCGCCGCCTGTCATGGATGCCATTTCCGGGAAGGTCATTCCAAGAGGTGTCATTCCTGCATACTCACGGTTTGCGATAACTACGCCGTTGGAGAAAGGCTCGATGCCGCAGATACATTCGAAGCATCCGCAGGAGGTCATTGGATCCTGCATGATAGAATACAGGGTAACATGTTCCAGGGCTCCCTGAGAATATTTCTGAACAGCCTCATCTACATCCTCGTAAGCACCCAGATTTTCATCGATTACTCTTTCTTTTGTGATCACCTGACATGGGCCGCTTGGATCAAGCTCGTTGGTAGCCTTAGCATCCAGCCAGGATACCGCACCGCAAAGACCAAGTCTCTCCGGAGTTACCACACATACGTGGGACGGGGAGAATGCCTGGCAAAGGATACAGCTGTAATATACATCTACAGACTCGTCTGTAAGGTTTTCCAGACGCTCGTCACGTTTGTTGAAGGTTGGAATAGCCACTTCGTGACGGATTCTTGTACATTCTGCCGGATCTGTATAGATCACTACTTCACATTTATCTACAACTGCGTCAAACTCATTCTTTACCTGAGTGTAAAGAACTTCACCGATATGTTTGATGCGGAAGCCTGCGTTAAATGCGTCAATGCTGATACGGATACGCTGCATATCTCTCTGGCCGGTATGGTAAACACCCTCGATGCAGTTGATGTAGTTATGGAACTTACGCTCGATAACCGGCTCAAAGTCAGGCTGCATGTTCTTTCCGGCAACCTTTACCACATAAGCGATGCTGTTCTTGCTTCCAAGTTCCATCTCGTCTGCTTCCGGTCCGATCACAGTGATCTTGTGGTCTTCGATCTCTGTAGCCTCGCAGGTCTGTACAAGCTCTGCACAGTCTACGCGGGAACCGTCGAATTCCACCTGCATGTCTTTACGACGGATGATCTCACCTTCAAATGCAGATGCAAAAGCAACCGGAATATCTACGTTTGTGATCTTGATCTTAATATCGCGTGCTTCCAGAGAAGTAGCGTTAAACTCTTCAATGTTAGGCTGTTTGATCAGGCTCTTCGGTACAGACGGTGTGTAATCCATGTCGTTTGTAACAACCGGGAATCCGTAATAAATCGCTCCAGCGCCGCATGCAACAGTCTTTTCATCCAGCGGTCCGAATGCATTGACAAATGCACGGAATCTGTTAAAGGTATACTCCTGAAGAGCTTTCTTATCACCAGGTGTGATATTTCCGAAGATCATAGCTGTTCTGCAGGCAGCAGATACCGCATGGGCAACGGAAGAAATGTTTTCACCGATCGGGAACACACGTACATTAAATCCGGTCTTGTAGCCAGCTTCTTTTAACTGCTCGATGATGCCGCCTACCAGACATACGAAGTTACCCTGAGACTGATAGCTCTTAACCAGGGCACATGCCTCTTCCACTGTAGGAGCTGCGTTAATGATAACTGCGATGCCCGGGATGTCTCCTGTAACAAGGGGTACACCAAGTTCACGGATCTGTGCGTCTGTCATATGTCCAAGATAGGGAGCTTCGTATGGCTGCTGTCCGTCTATGTATTTCATTGCCTCGATAAGCTCTGCAGATAAAGCAGTCGCTACACCGGAATTAAAAGCAGAATCCAGACGGCGTTCTCTCTTCATGATGGACTTAATATATGCAAGCGCTTCTTTCGCTTCTTTTAAAGTCGTGATCTTTGTACCTGTCTCTGCATAGTAGCAGGCAAGGGTATATGCGGTATCAGGAAAACCTACTGCTTTGTCCTCACCGTATTTTGCAATGGCAGCTTCAACGGCTTCAACGGCTTCTGCATACATCGTATCGTTTCCGTTAAATACAATATCAAATAAAAGCACTGTCATACCTCCTATATAGATTCTTCCAAATCTATTTTCTCTTTTATTTTTATAATTTCTTTCGTCACTGTTTCACTGAAATCATAAGGCGATTTTCCCTGACGGTCAGCGTCGATAACCTCTGTATTATAGTGGATCATGCCAAGCAGATCCTCTTCCGGGATCCGGGATTTCACAAATTCTTCGTCCTCCTGGTTCCGGACTTTGTTTGCAACCACCTTGACCTGGCCTACGCCAAGGTCTTTGGCAAGACGTTTTACGTTCTTGTAGGTCTGCACGCTCCTTGCTCCAGGTTCGATGACAACGATAAAAGCGTCTACGCTTTCCGTCGTACCTCTTCCCAGATGCTCCAGTCCCGCCTCCATATCCAGGATGACCACGTCTTCTCTGTGAAGGACAAGATTGTTGATAATGCGTTTAAGCATAACATGTTCCGGGCAGACACAGCCGCCTCCTCCGGTCTCCACTGTCCCAAGGACAAGGAGTTTTACACCGTTGCACACCTTTCCGTAGGTGTCCGGAATATCATCTACCTTGGGGTTCAGCTTATAAAACTGGTTCTGGCTGTTTGCGCCGGTGCGTTCCTCCACCAGCTTACGCATCCTGGATATAGGTACGATAGAGTCCAAAGTCTCCTCGTCAAAACCAAGGGCCAGTCCTAAATTTGCATCCGGATCCACATCCGCTGCAAGGACTTTTCTTCCTTCGTCTGCGTATAGTCTGGCAAGGGTTGCCGCAAATGTTGTTTTTCCTACTCCGCCTTTACCGGTTACTGCTATTTTCATAAGTTACCGCGCCTTTCTGTCTTAAACTTCATCAGATACCTAATGCAGTTCTCTTTTCTTCAATTCTCTCGATCATCAGATCGCCCAGTTTATCAATGTCTTTTTCTACGGTATAGCAAGCCTCAACCCAGTCTTTCAGGCCGCCTTTAAGAAGGCCGTCCACTTCGGAGGAGCCATATGCATAAGGCTCAACGCCAAGGTAGGTATCGATACCAGTTGCCACAACGTAGTTACCAATGGAAACAGCTTTCTCGGACATCCACTCAGGAGCACATCCTACAAGCGGGATCTGAGAAATATTCCATCCGGAATCCTTTGCGATTCTTGCTGCAAGAACCATCATACGGCTGATGTCTACACAAGAACCCATATGTAATACAGGAGGAATGTCTGCAAGTTCACATACACGTTTCAGACCAGCGCCGCAGAGGTCTTTCGCTCTCTTATCCATGAGGCCCGCCTTTGCTGCTGCCTGTGCAGAACATCCGGATACTACCAGGATGATATCATTTGCAATAAGTTTCTTCATAAGCTCGATGTGCGCTGCATCAGGACGTACCTTCGGGTTGTTGCAGCCAACCATAGCCACTGCACCGCGGAGTACACCGGATTTGATACAGTCAACCAGCGGTTTCATGGTTCCGGTCTCATCCAGATGTGTATTTGTTACGCCGTCAAGCTTTTTCTCGATCTGTTCTACAGAGAAGCCTACATATGCTTTCTGTTTCATTTTTGGTATGTAAACCAGGTCTTTATTTCTGTTCTTAAAGTTTTCGATGGCCGTCTTAACGATCATCTTTGCGTTTTCACCAGCTGTCTTTGCGTTAAAGCGGATGAAATCAGAATCCGGCATCTGCGCAACAGGTGAAGTGGTGATAAATTTGGTATGGAAGCATTTGGAAAGAGGTCCTAATGCAGGGAAAATACACTGTACGTCTACTACGATAGCTTCACATGCACCTGTGAGAACTACGTTCTCCTGCTGCAGGAAGTTACCAGCCATAGGTACTCCGCGGCGCATAGCAACTTCGTTGGAAGTACAGCACACACCGGATACAGTGATGCCCTGCGCGCCCATGGACTTCGCATAGTCGATCATTTCCTTGCTGTCTGCATACTCGCAGATCATCTCGGACAGTGACGGATCATGACCATGTACAACGATGTTTACGTTTTCCTCAACCATTACGCCAAGGTTTGCTTCTGTTTCTACTTCCTTCGGGGTTCCGAAAAGTACGTCGGAGAACTCTGTTCCCATCATGGAACCGCCCCATCCATCGGAAAGTCCGTTTCTAAGTGCCTGGCGGATAAGCGCCTCTGACTTGGAGGAACATCCCATATGGGTCATATGCATTGCGCAGGAAACCTCACGGTCAATGGCACGCGGACGGATTTCTTCTCTGTCCCAAATTTCCTGTGTATGTTCCGGCGCACGTTTGGTGAAAGTCAGGGTACCAAAGGGTTTACCATATTCCATCAGACCTACTTCTGCTACTTCGTGAGCAACATCATAAATATCTCTTCCTTCAGTTTCTACACCAAACTCTTTTGCCAGACGCATGAGTTTTTCTGTGTCTTTTACTTTGTAGTTGCCGTCTGCGGAAGTTTCATGAAGAGTATGGGCGATTTCACGTCCATGGTCAGAATGGGTTGCAGCGCCGCCTGCTGTGAAACGAAGGAAGTTTCTTCCTACGATACCATGTACGTCACAGCCGCAGATACCTCTGGGCGCCTTAGGAGTAATACGGCACGGACCCATGGAACAGATCCGGCAGCATACGCCTGATTCACCAAATTTACAGTGTGGAGTTTGATTTTTTACCCTCATCTGCCAGGAATCTGCGCCAACTTTAGCGCCAGTCTCTAACAGTCGATTTGTGGCAGCTTCAAATTCTTCCACTGTAGTTAATTTGAATTCACTCATTATAGACCTCCTTTAAGTTGTACACTCATTCGCGTACGTTTGTCTTTCTTAAATAATTTTTTATATAATAATCCCATGAAACAGGAACCCATCCCCACCCATGGGTTATTTTCATCAAAGAACAAAATGGAGTTTTTTCTTAAATGGAAGAAAATCCCCATTCGCATAAACATCCCTTGCCGTTTTAAGGCGGCAAGGGGTGCTGCATTATAGTCCTAATTTGTCAACGATCCCACGCAGAGCCACCTTCACAGGATTATCCTCCGGCAGGCTTGCCGTGGGACGACCCTCACAATCGTACTCGTAAACCGTTTCGTCCTGGGGAACTACGCCCAGGAGATTCAGTCCCTGGATCTCAATCTCTTCTTTGATCCCTTCGTTTAATTCACCCTTGGGCGCCCGGTTAACGATAAGCCCTACTGTAGACGGATGCATATCGCATTCCTCGATCAGTTTCGCAATCCTTCCTACCGCCTGGATCCCTCTTCTGGAACAGTCGCTTACCAGGATCGCTGTCTGCATAGTAGGAAGCACGCCTCTGCTGATGTGTTCCATACCTGCTTCATTATCTACTACAAAATAGGGGTAATTATTCTGATACTTGGCAAGCTGTGCCTGAAGCAGGCCATTCACAAAACAGTAACAACCTTTTCCCTGGGTCCTTCCCATTACCAGCAGGTCAAAATCATCATCCTCGATCAAAGCATCCTCAAAACGTAATTCCGCATAATCCGCCTTAGACATTCCGGCCGGGACAGGATTTTCCTTTGCCATCTCCGCCCGGGCGATCTCTTCGCGCACATCACCTAAAGTGGTGTCTACTTTTACGCCGAGAACCTCGTTTAAATTGGAATTTGCATCTGCGTCCACTGCCAGCACCGGTCCTTTTCCCTGCTCACACAGATACTGGATCAGCATGCCGCAAAGTGTGGTTTTTCCTACGCCGCCTTTACCGGCTACAGCAATTACATGTGCCATAGAAACGGGCACCTCCTAGTTAAAATATTTTGTCAATTAAACAAGTGTACGCATACCGGACTGGTTAATGATGTCCGTTACGTCTTTCCATTTGTTCAAAGCGTACAGATGGATACCTTCTACTCCAAGAGCACGGTATTTATCGATCTGTTTGATGGTATACTCGATACCAGCTTTCTTAAAGTCTGCTTTCTTCTGCTCAAGAGCATCGTCAAACGGCTCTTTGTCGAATGGATTCGGGAAGATCCAGTATTTGGAGATCAGTCTGGAAAGCTCGCGGTCCATTACACAGCCGTTGCGGGAAAGAGCCATGTTAATAGTAGCAGCCTGATCCAGGATCGGCATGATACCTACGTCTACAGGCATGGTAACACCTGCGTTGCGGATCATATCCAGCCAGCGCTCAAACTGTTCCATATCCCAGCAAAGCTGAGTCATAATGTAGTCTGCACCGTTGTCCTGTTTCATTTTTAATACAGCAACATCTGCTTCCAGGCTGCGGCAGGAAATATGTCCTTCCGGTGAACCTGCAACTGCGATCTCAAATTTGTCGCCAAACTCTTTACGGATAAACGCAACCAGATCTGTCGCATAGTTAAAGTCGCCGCCTGTGGAATTTTCTCCGCGCGGGAAATCTCCGCGAAGTGCAAGGATATGGTCAACGCCTTCGCTTAAATAGGTTTCCAGCTGATCCTTAATGCCTTCTTTTGTGTTTTTAATAACAGTAAAATGCGTTACCGGAACGGTTCCTGCATTTTTTACCATCTGACATACTTCTCTGTTTGTGCCGACGTTTCCGCCGCCAGCACCGTATGTAACGGAAATGTATTCCGGTTTGAACTCACATAAGTGCTCGATGGTTCCCGGAAGATTCGCCATACCTTTATCTGTCTTCGGCGGGAACAGCTCAAAAGAAAGGAGCTGTCTCTGTTTCATAAGTTCTGTTAATTTTACTGTTGCCATTGTTGCTACCTCCACGTATATTGTTTATTTTATTTTTCCAAAGGCAGATATGCCTTTCAGATACCTTTAGTCGCAGCGAAGTTTTACCACGCTGTTGGCCAGATCCACCATAAGGATACTTCCTTCGATCACTTTTTCATCACCCATAATGTCCCGGAGGACCACCTTATCCCCGTCCACATCAATACGGCTTACATTTTTAAAAATAACCGAATCGTCACTCTGCTTAAATACAGTTGCAAGACACATAGTGCTACGCCTCCTATTTCATCTCTTCTTTTACCAGTGTCAGTGCCAGTCCCAGGCGCATATTTCCCTTCTGGAAATCGGATACGCTTTCTTTAATGGTTTTCGCCGCTGCATCCATACCCATTTTCTTTAAATTTTCAGCCATCTGGTCCAGCTCTGCGGCATGATGCTCATTATGGGAGAGCATATAGGTTAATAAAGCAACGGTCTCATTTTTGCAGTCGCCGCCCTCGCAGGAACCACAGTGTCCGTCTCCATGAGCATGTCCCTCGCACCCCTTAGCATGGGTATGCTCATGTCCTTCTCCTGACTCATGACTGTGGTTATGTGTATGGGTCACACCGTCTGCATGGGTATGCTCATGTGTATGTTCATGTCCGTGATGGATCAGATTACCATTTTCGTCTTTGATCATGTGCATGTGAATATGCTCCTTTCTCTTCATGCCCTTAAATGGGCATAGTTATGACAAGAATTTATCAATTAAAGTTATTATACAACCTTTCTTCTCCATTATCAAGGAATATATAATAAATAATCACCAATTTTTTTCAAAATAGTCCAACAAAACTTAGATGTTTTCCCAGCTTTTGACATTTTTTAAACATTATTGACTATTTATTAACATATGTTGTTGGTCACATTTATCTAATACACCGCGTGTTATGTTGCAAATTTTTAACAAATTTGAATATCTTCTTTCATATTTTCATGATATACTTATGTGGATGATGTCGGGGCTGAGGGATATTTTGCCCCGATAAAATGCAGACTGCAAAGACTGTAAGGGTGATTGAGGAGGAATGATTTTGAAAAATACCGTTTTTTTAAATACGGATAGAGAAATGCCTCTCCTTGGTTTAGGGGTATATAAGGCAACCGGAGATAATGTAGCGGAATCCGCTATCCAGGCCGCTGTAAACGCAGGGTACCGTCTGATCGACACGGCTTCCGTTTATAAAAACGAGGAAAATGTTGGCCGGGGCATTGCCAAGTGCGGTATTCCCCGTAAAGATTTGTTCATAACCACCAAGGTATGGAATACCGCCCAGCGTCTTGGTGATATCCAGGGTTCTTTTGAACGGAGCCTGGAGAGACTGAAGCTTGACTATGTAGATCTGTTTCTGATCCACTGGCCGGTACCGGGCTGCTACTTAAGCACCTGGAAGGTCATGGAAGACATCCTGGCGTCCGGACGGGCCCTTTCTATTGGAGTGAGCAATTTTGAGATCCGCCATCTGGAAGAATTAAAAAAAGTTTCGGGGATTATCCCCGCTGTGAACCAGATCGAGTGCCATCCTTTGTGCTACCCCAGGGAGCTCATCGAATACTGTCAGGCAAGCGGCATTCAGATACAGGCCTATGCCCCTCTTGCAAGAGGCGCTTATCTTGACAATGACGTTATGTGCGTATTAGGCACCAAATATGCCAGGACCCCTGCCCAGATCGGGCTTCGCTGGGCCATTCAGAAGGGAATCGCCGTGATCCCTAAATCCGTTCATCCCGACCGGATCGCCGCAAACGGTGCGATCTTTGATTTTTGCATCGAGGAGGAAGATATGGACATCATCGATACCTTAAATCAGGATTATCACTGTTCTCACGTTCCGGAGGATTTGGCGGATACGGTCTTTTAAAAAAATACAGGCTTCTTTCTTTGGGAAAGAGCCTGTATTTTTACGTTTTAGGAAGATATTTAATTTCTCATTCCCAGGGAAGCATAGGTGTTTCTACTTTTTTATCCCTGAGCATCAGATCCTTCACTGCTTCGGCAGCAGATTTTCCTTCGAACAAAACTTTATTCACTTCATTGATGATCGGCATCTCCACCTGATATTTCTCAGAAAGGCTTTTAGCCGCCTTAGCGGAATAAACCCCTTCCACCACCATTTTTACTTCGTCCATAGCCTGTTCCATAGTATAGCCTTTTCCCATGAGATAACCGGCTTTTCTGTTGCGGCTGTGAACACTGGCGCAGGTCACGATCAGGTCACCGATACCGGAAAGCCCGTAGAAAGTCTCCATCCTAGCTCCCATCTCCACTCCCAGACGGGCGATCTCCGCAATTCCCCTGGTGATCAAGGCCGCCTTCGTATTATCACCGTATCCCAGTCCGTCTGCCGTTCCAGCAGCAAGGGCGATTACATTTTTCAGGGCTCCTCCCAGCTCCACTCCCAGAATATCCGGAGTGGTATATACACGAAATACCGGGCTCATAAAAATCCCCTGAAGATATTCCGCACTCTCTCTGGTTTTGGCGCTCACCACGCAGGTAGTAGGAATGCCCCTCCCCACCTCCTCCGCATGACTGGGGCCGGAAAGGACGCACACATCCCCGCCGGGAATCTCTTCTTCTATGATCTCGCTTAAAGTCATGAGGGTATTTTCTTCTATTCCTTTAGCCACATTAACGATCTTTTGTCCTTTTTTTACGAAAGGTGCCATCTGCGCGGCTGTGCTCCTGGTAAAAGGCGACGGCACAGCCAGAACTGCCGCATCAGGGCTTTCCAGGGATTCTTCCAGATCCGAAGTAATATGGATCTCCTCTGAAAGGCGGACTCCCGGAAGTTTTAAAGGATGCTCTCTTTTTTCGGAAAGGAGCTCCACCTCATCTTTTAAAGCGGACCAAAGAGTCACCTCATTTCCATTGTTATGGAGCAGCACAGCCAAAGCGGTGCCCCAGCTTCCTGCTCCAAGTATACTGATTTTCGCCATACCTTCGTCACCTCTTATTCTTTTTTGCCGTCCTTGCCTAAGTAGACCTTGCTTTCTGTTCCCTTTAACAGCCGCCCGATATTCGCTCTGTGCTTAAATAAGGCCAGGGCAGTCAGCGCCGCCATCAAAAGATACAGTTCGGTCATATGTCCTCCGTCCATGCCATAGGAATCCATCTGCCCCAAAATGATCACCAGCACAAACGCAGTCAGATAAGCGCAGATGGAGCAAAGCGATACGTAATGAGTGGCAAAAAACAGCCCAAAAAACACAACAACACAAATCAAAAAAATTCTCCAGTCAAAAGTAATGATCAGCCCCACCGATGCAGCTATGCCTTTCCCTCCTTTGAAATTCAGGTAAAAAGGAAAATTATGTCCCAGAATACATCCCGCAGCCCCATAAAGACTCAGCAGAGGCAGGATATCTCCATAACTGTTCCTAAACAATAGTCTTACAATCACCATTGCAATAATGCATTTCAGGCAGTCCCCAAGGAGAGTCAGAGCTCCCGCCTTTCTGCCAAAAGTCCTAAGGGCGTTGGTGGTACCCGCGTTTCCGCTCCCATGTTCGCGTATATCTGTTTTATGCATTCTGCCGATAATGTAAGAAGTTTGGAAAAGCCCGCATACATAGCCAATCGCCAAGCAAATCAATCTTTCCATAATCTTTTCAACCCTTCTCTCCGCGTTCCCGGATGATAAATCTCAGCGGAGTTCCCCGAAAGCCAAAGGCATCGCGGAGTTTATTTTCGATATATCTTGTATAAGAAAAATGCATCAGTTCTTTATCATTTACGAATACCACAAAGGTAGGCGGACGTACAGAAACCTGCGTCATGTAAAAGATCTTAAGCCTTTTTCCTTTATCTGAAGGCGGCTGCTGCATAGCCACAGCTTCTGAAAGTATTTCATTAAGAACTCCTGTCTGCACCCTTAATGTCTGGTTTTCGATCACCGCATTGATGGTCTCAAACAGTCTTTGGATCCTCTGTCCCGTTTTAGCAGAAATAAAGATCAGCTCTGCATAAGGCATATACGCCAGCGTCTCCCGGATCTTATTGGTAAATTTATAAATGGTCTTGTCATTTTTTTCAATGGCATCCCATTTATTTACCGCCACGATCACACCCTTGCCGTTTTCGTGGGCAATGCCCGCGATCTTGGCATCCTGTTCTGTAACGCCTTCTGTGGCGTCAATAAGGATCACCACAATATGCGCTCTCTCTACAGCCGTCACTGTGCGGATCACGCTGTACCGCTCGATCTCTTCTTTTACCTTTCCTTTGCGGCGAAGTCCCGCAGTATCAATAAAAATATAATCCCTTCCCTCCCAGGCAACTCTGGTATCCACCGCGTCCCGGGTAGTACCGGCTATATCTGATACGATCACTCGTTCTTCGCCCAGCAGCCGGTTTATCAGGGAAGATTTACCCACGTTAGGCTTACCTACAATGGCAATCCTTGGAATTTCCTCCTCTTCTTCGCTTCCGGCATCCTGGGGGAATTCTTTCACAATCTCGTCCAGCATATCTCCAAGGCCCATACGGTTAGCCGCTGAGATAGGAATAGGCTCTCCAATGCCCAGATTATAAAACTCATAGACGTCCATCATAAACTTCTGCATACTGTCTACTTTGTTTACCACCAGAATTACCGGCTTCTGGCTGCGGCGCAGCATATCCGCCACCTTAGCGTCAGAATCCACTAGTCCCTGGCGCACATCTGTGATAAAAACAATCACATCCGCTGTATCAATAGCGATCTGAGCCTGTTCTCTCATCTGAGAAAGGATCACATCGCCGCTGTCCGGCTCAATTCCGCCTGTATCAATTAAAGTAAAGGTCTTATCCAGCCATGTCACGTCCGCATAGATCCTATCCCTGGTCACGCCGGGAGTATCCTGTACAATGGATATCTTGCTTCCCGCCAGAGCGTTAAACAGGGTGGATTTACCTACGTTCGGCCTGCCCACTATCGCCACTACTGGTTTGCTCATACATTTGTCTCCTTTTATGCTTCTTCTTTCCGGGAGCTTCAAGAACTGCCTGCAGCAGATCCTCTCCTCCCTCGTCCACAACTGTCACCGGAATCCCAAGGGACCGGGAAAGCTCGTCCACCGATACGTCATCGAGAAAAACATCCTCTCCGCTTCTCAGCATATTGCAAGGGATCAAAAGCTTCTCCCCCAAGTCCATGCCCTTTAACTGCCGGAGCAGATCTCCTCCTGTAACCAGGCCGGATACCGTAATCTCCTCCCCAAAAAATTCATTGACAATAGGGTACACTTTCACCTGTACATTAGGATATTTTTCTTTGATCATCGCGAAATACTTTTCCAGGAAAGGCGCAGCCAGCCTTCCCGTCGCGGCGGCAGCCTGAACCTGCCTGTCGTCACCGTTTCTGTCCTTTAAAGCTTCTGTCACTTCCGTCTTAAGAAGGCGGAGCATACCCACTCCGTTTTCCAGCTGAGGATAACCGTCATAATTTTCTTCTAAAGGAAGCTCCCGGTCTGCAAGGATATACCATTCATCCGAAGCGTGGACAAAATGGATTCCATGTTTTTCCATCATCTTATCCTGCCATCTGTGGATCTGATCCAAAACAGACCTGGCATCCTCTTTCGTAAATGCCTGTAAAGGATACAACCCTTCCCGGTATTTTGTCAAGCCCACAGGGACTATAGAAACGCTTTCCAGGACAGGAGCGTAATGAGAAAGTTTCAAAAGGCTGTACTCCAGCTCCTTCCCATCATTGATTCCTTTACACAGAACAATCTGGCCATTCATGGAAATCCCGGCCTCATACAGCCGGTCCACCTTTAAAAGAGCCTCTCCAGCAAAGCGGTTATGCAGCATCTCACAGCGAAGCTTAGGGTTCATTGCCTGAAAAGAAATATTAATAGGCGACAGATGATAATGAATGATCCTGTCAATATCATGCTGGCTCATATTCGTCAGCGTCACATAATTTCCCTGTAAAAAAGAAAGCCTTGAATCATCGTCTTTAAAATACAGCGTCTCCCGCATCCCAGGCGGCATCTGATCGATAAAGCAGAAGATACAGCGGTTCGAACAGGATCGGTATTCATCCATCAGGCCGTTTTCGAAATCCAGTCCCAAATCCTCGTCCCAGTCTTTTTCCACTTCCAGTTCCCATTCTTCTCCGTTTTTCTTTTCTATTAAAAGAGTGATCTCCTCATCTTCCGTCAGGTAACGATAGTCAAAAATATCTTCTATCTCTTTTCCGTTCACAGATAATAAAATATCTCCCGGTTCCAGCTCAAGTTCCTGGGCTATACTGCCCTCTAACACCCGGGATATGACATGCTTTTTATTCTTCATCCCATTCCTCGATTTCATTTTTATCGTTGCTTTTTATATCATAATCATACCAATTTCCCAGGTAAAAAGCAATAAATTCCTTGACGTGATTTAGGGCAAATGTTATAACTATCATTAGAATAGTGTCTGTCGGAAAGTAAAACGGTAGATGATTATAATACTTAGGAGGAAAATTATGCCGAATATTGAATTGCTGGAGAAGTCTCTGCCAGTCGCCCCTATCCGCATTGCCGCCTTGGCGGGATGCCGGGAATTAGCCGAGGAGGTTGACAGAAAACTTGTCAGATTCCGTAAGGAGCTTGTTTCCAAAAAAAAATTAAGCATCATCCCTCAGGGGTACAGTGAAAAGTCTTTCCTGATCGAATGCTCCTGTCCCCGTTTTGGCACCGGGGAAGGCAAGGGGTATATCCGGGAGTCTGTCCGCGGTACAGACCTGTATATTATGGTGGATATTACCAATTACAGTCTCACCTACACCGTCTGCGGCCACGAAAACCATATGTCCCCGGACAACCACTATCAAGACCTGAAAAGGATCATTTCCGCCGCTACCGGAAAAGCCCACAGAATCAATGTGATCATGCCCTTCCTCTACGAAGGCCGCCAGCACAGACGCTCTAAGAGAGAGTCCCTGGACTGTGCTCTGGCTCTTAAGGAGCTGAGCGACATGGGTGTTTCCAATATCATCACTTTTGACGCTCACGATCCCCGTGTGCAGAATTCCATTCCTTTAAATGGATTTGATAATTTCTTCCCCACATACCAGTTCCTGAAAGCTCTGGTTAAAAATGTACCGGATTTCAAGCCTGACAATGATCATCTGATGATCATCAGCCCGGACGAAGGCGCCATGTCAAGAGCCGTTTACTTTTCTAATATCCTTGGAGTAGATATGGGTATGTTCTACAAGCGCAGGGATTATTCCACCATCGTAAACGGTAAGAATCCTATTGTCGCCCATGAATTCCTTGGCGACTCCGTAGAAGGAAAGGACGTTGTCATCATTGATGATATGATCTCATCCGGCGAGAGTATGCTGGATGTGGCCAGACAAATCAAGGAGCGCAAGGCGAACCGTGTATTCATCTGTACTACTTACGGACTGTTTACCGATGGACTTGAAAAATTTGACGAATACTATGAGAAGGGCTGGCTGGACAGGGTAATTACCACGAACTTAAATTACCGCACCCCGGAACTTCTCACCAAGCCGTATTATATCGAAGCAAACATGAGCAAATACCTGGCAAGCATCATCGACATCATCAATCACGATGTCTCTGTAGAAAAAGTCCGCTCCAGCAACGAAAAGATCATGAACCTGATGAAACAGGTAAGTACCAGATAAAAAAAATGTGGCCGGCGAAATGCCGCTGCCACATTTTTTAATGCAGTCTAAAAATCCGTCTCAGTCTTCTTTTTTTAAGCCTAAAAAAGCCCCTAAATTTCCTCTTTTTCCCTTGGAAGCCCTGTGGGAAAATAGAAAATCAGGATTGCAGCAGGTGCAAAGTCCGGGCATAAGAATATGGTCCTCCCTGATCCCGCTGTCCAACAGGATGATCCGGTTTGCCTCCCACAGATCCAGCTGATATTTTCCCCCTTCTTTGGAATAAAACAGGCGGTCCCAGTATTTTTTTTCAAAGGTTTTGCAGAATGCATCGATCACATCGCCGCTGACTTCATAGCAGTCCTGACAAATAGAGGGACCGATGGCGCTGTAAATATCCTCCGGCCTGGAAGCGTATTCTTCTTTCATTTTCTTTACGGTCACTTCGCCGATCCGTCCTGCCGTTCCTCTCCATCCGGAGTGAGAAAGGCCAATGGCTCGTTTCGCCGGATCTACGAAGTACAAAGGAACACAGTCCGCATAAAAAGTAGCAAGAACCACTCCAGGAACATTTGTCACCATACCGTCAATGTCCTTATAAGGACGCGGCTTCGTAATCCCATTTCCCCGATCCTCCCATACAACGGTACGGATATTCGTGGTATGCGTCTGGTCTGAGGTCACGATATCCTCCGGAGAAAAACCCATAGCCTCAGCGATCCTCCTATAATTTTCCCGGACGCACGCTTCTTCATCCCCTCTTGTAAAGCTTAAATTCATGGATGCATAGATTCCCTGGCTTACGCCTCCCAAACGCGTACTGAACCCGTGGATCACTCCCGGAAGCTTCTCCAGTTCCGGCCAGGCAAGGTAGGTCACCCCTTTTTCTTCCCTGACATTCATATGGGACTCATACTTAATATGCCGCTTTATCTCCATTTTTTCCCCTTTCTGACGCGCCTTACTCACAAAGTATGTTGTCTGCGTCAATAATGGCAAAGTTGAAAGCTCACTTCCAAACCCTCCTTCTTTTTCAGAAAAAAACCTGCCCTTTTAAACACAGAAATCAAAAGCATTTTTTATCCAAAAGGGCTTATCCTTTTCAAAGCCCACCACATCAAACCTGCAGGCAATGTCCAGAGTATGGAAATGGATCGCCAGATACTGTGCCGCCACTTTGCTGATAATTTTTTGTTTCTTTTTATCAACCGCCTCCCAGGCATTCCCTGCTTTCATGGAAAAACGGTATTTCACTTCCACAAAGACAAGGCATTCCCCGTCTCTGGCAATAAGATCTACCTCTCCCAGCCTGCAGCGGTAATTTCTTTCTTTGATAAAAAGTCCCTTGCTTTCCAAAAACAAAGCCGCCTGCTCCTCATAAAATCCGCCCACTTTACGCTTGTTCATCTATCGGACGGCATCCTTTCTTATTCTTGTGTGGGTATCTTTTGTATCCGGCCTAAAACAGCTGTCTATTATCTCCGCCAGCAGTTTCTGGCCAAAATTATATGAAATTCTTAATAAACGTTCTTCTGTGTATCGGACAAGGTCCGTATTTCTTCAGGGCCAGAATATGCTCACCAGACCCATAGCCTTTATTGGATGCGAAACCATAGCCGGGAAATTCTTTCTCATATTCTACCATCATCCTGTCTCTGGTCACCTTTGCCACAATACTTGCCGCTGCTATGGAAACGCTCTTTCCATCCCCTTTTATGATAGGGACCTGGGGAATTTCCACTTCCGGTATCGTAACCGCGTCATTCAGCAGAACCTGAGGCTTCACCGCAAGACGGCTGATTGCCTGCCGCATGGCCTCATAAGTGGCCTGAAGAATATTAATCTGATCGATCCGCTTGGAATCTACCACTCCGATTCCTACAGCGACAGCCTTTTCAAGGATGATCTGACAAAGCTCCTCCCGTTTAGACGGGGTAAGCTTTTTCGAATCGTTAAGATAAAGGATGTCACAGTCAGAAGGCAGGATTACCCCGCAAGCCACCACCGGGCCGGCAAGAGGCCCTCTGCCCACCTCATCGATCCCGCATAAATACCCTAAATGCTCGTATTTATGCTCGTATTCCTTCATTCTTTCTATACGCCGCCGTTCTTTTTCCAGAGCTTCTTCTCTTTTTTTCATCTGGGCAAGAAGATTTTTTACCCCACTTCTTGCGTCTTCCCCGTATTTTTCATAAAGCAGAGCATAATCTTTGACCGGCGTCTGGCAAAACTCTTCTTTTATTTCTTTAATGGTCTTCATCCTGCGCTCCTTCTAAAGCGGCCCATTCCAGTGATACTCTTCCCAGCTTTCCTCCACGGAAATCATCGAAGAGGATCCTGGACGCCTTGGTAAAGTCCAGCTCCTCCCCCTTTTTCAGACATCCGCGTGCTCTGGCGATCTGCTCTAATACAGTGACCGCCGTCTCTTCTTCCTCTGCGCCATAACGGCTTTTTAACGCACCGGCGTAACGCTCCTTCAGGTAGTCGATTAGCTTTAATGAAAGCTCTTCAAGATTTAAAATCTCGTCCTTTATGGAACCTATCATGGCAAGACGAAGCCCCACCTCCTGGTCCTGGAATTTCGGCCAAAGAATCCCCGGCGTATCTAAAAGCTCCACGCCCTTGTTCAGACGGATCCATTGTTTTCCCTTCGTCACTCCAGGCTTATTTCCTGTTTTCGCGCAGGCCTTTCCGGCAAAAGTATTGATGAAGGTGGATTTTCCCACATTAGGGATTCCGACTACCATGGCGCGGATGGGACGGTTTTTAATCCCGCGTTTTTGGTCCCGCTCTATTTTTTCCCGGCAGGCCTCCTGTATCGTGTTCTGGATTATCTTCATTCCAGAACCTTTTCTGGAATCTACCTGTACTACAAAAAAGCCTTTTTTTTGGAAATAAGACTTCCATGCTTCATTCTGGCTTTCATCTGCCAGATCCGCTTTATTTAACAGAATCAGCCTGGCTTTATTCCTGCCAAGCTCATCTATATCCGGGTTTCTGCTGGAAAGAGGCACTCTGGCGTCCACCAGCTCAATGATAATATCAATAAGCTTGATATCCTCCTGCATCTGCCTCTTTGCCTTTGTCATATGGCCAGGATACCACTGTACATTCATATTTACCTCTTTTCTTACGCACTAGATGCGTCAATAATGATAGGGCAGATTTGGAAACTTACTCCTAAACTTATCTAACCTCTCATAAATCCGATTTTACTGACGGGAGAAATGGTAAACCATACCTTTCCCACTATATATCTCTTCTTAACTGTCCCAATATCTCCGTACCTGCTGTCTTCGCTGTTGTTCCGATTATCCCCTAAGACAAAGTACTCTCCTGATTCCAGGGTGATAGGTGTTTCCGCCAGTCCGGGATTGCTGATAGAAGGAAAGTCCTTTCCCTCCCGGTAAGTCTCTCCGTCTATAAGAATGCGCCCGTCCACGATCTGGATGGTCTCTCCTGGAAGACCGATCACCCTTCTGATATGAAGAGCGGCATCATCGCTGGCATTTGTTTTAAAAACAATGATATCTCCTCTTTGGGGGGAGGACAGCTTATAGGATACTTTATCCATAAAAAAACGATCTCCTACAGAAATCGTAGGTTCCATGGAACTTTCCTGCATAGTAACAGACTGGAACATGGCAATGGCGACCACCGCCGCAAAGACCAGCGTCACTGCAATCTGAAAGATCCAGCCTAAAACCTTTCTCAGCTTTTCGTTCTCTTCGAATTTTTCCTTTGCCTGTAAAAGTTTTTCACTTTTTTTATGTAGCTTTAATTCCATATATGCTCCTGTTCCATGATGGAAAAAGAGGGACAATACCTGCGGTTATTGTCCCTTCCTTTAAAAAACTGTGAAATTATGTTTTCGATTATCTAACGCGCTCTTTTACCTTTGCAGCTTTACCTACACGGTCTCTTAAATAGAACAGTTTCGCACGGCGTACTTTACCGCGGCGGACTACTTCCACCTTAACTACGTGCGGGGAGTGCAGAGGCCAGGTTTTTTCTACACCGACACCATTAGAGGTTTTTCTTACGGTAAAAGTCTCTCTGGTGCTTCCGCCCTGTCTTTTCAGGACTGTTCCTTCGAATACCTGAATTCTCTCACGGTTTCCCTCTCTGATCATAGCGTGTACTCTTACTGTGTCTCCTACATTAAACTGAGGCACTTCTGCTTTTAACTGAGCAGCTTCAATGTTTCTGATAATTTCGTTCATGTTTTTCTCTCCTATTCTTTTGGATGTTCTTAATACCTGAATCGTAACAGAGGACCATCTTTTTTCACAACATAAACGATTATACAATAGAATATTTCATTATGCAAGCACTTTTTTAGTATTAGTTACTGGTTACACGGTGACCAGCAGCAAGTATTATCCAAGAGCCACATCCAGGATCATCATAAGCACAAAGCCTGCTGCAAAGGCTATCGTGGCGATATTGCTATGGTCGCCTTCGCTCGCCTCAGGGATCAGCTCTTCCACCACCACATAGATCATAGCTCCCGCAGCAAAAGCCAGAAGATAGGGAAGGACCGGCGTAATATAAGATGCCAAAAGAAGGGTAACGCATCCCGCAGCCGGCTCTACAATTCCGGAAAAGGCTCCGTAGAGAAAGGCTCTCCCTCTCCCCACGCCCTCTCCTCTTAAGGGCATGGATATGATGGCTCCTTCCGGAAAATTCTGTATGGCAATCCCCACAGAAAGAGCAAAAGCGCCTGCCATAGTCACTGTCTGATTTCCCGCCAGCGCTCCTGCAAACACAGCTCCAGCAGAAAGCCCTTCCGGTATATTATGAAGGGTAACAGCCAGGACAAGCATGGTTGTTTTTTTTAAAGCGCATTTCGGACCTTCATTCTCTTCGCAGCCTAAATGAAGATGCGGCACCGCTTTATCCATCATCAGCAAAAACGCGATCCCAAGGCTAAATCCCAAGGCCGCCGGCAGAAACGCCAGTTTTCCCATTCCCTCGCTCATATCCATAGCAGGAATCAGCAGGGACCATACGGAAGCTGCCACCATCACTCCGGAGGCAAAGCCTAAAAACGCCTTCTGGATCCCAGGTCTTAATTCCTTCTTCATCAAGAATACACAGGCAGAACCAAGGGCAGTGCCGATAAAAGGGATCATAAGCCCCAAAAATATTTCCATGCTATAATACCTCTTTCTATTAATTTAGTATAATTGCCTTTTGAGTCATATTGACCCGCAGCCGCGGTATGCCACGCAGCAAATAAGCACATGTTATTAGGATATACCAATCCCTGGAAAAAGTTACTCTTCGGACATGATCTTATTTAATTCTTCTATCATTTCTTCATCTTTCAGGCGGAATTTCACCTCTACACGTCTGGACGCGTCCATGTCCACATTTCCTTCCGCATCCAGGATCGGGTTAGCCATGGAGTGGCCGTTTACGGTAAGATAATTTTCCAGGCTTTCTATCTCATCGCTGGATAAGAACTCATCCTGAATCTCCAGAAGATACTGGGCCACCGCAAGGGAACGCCTCTGGGAAAGCTCAAGGTTATAGCTGTAGTCTCCCGCCGTATCTGTATAGCCGTCTATAATAATCTCCGCCAAATATTCTTTATTTTCATCTGCAAGAAGCACCTTACAGTAGATAGGCAGGATTTCGCGCAGCACGGCTTTTCCCTCGTCTGTCAGCTCCGCCTCATCATAATCAAACATAACATTCGCATCCAGGGTAAGGGCACCTGTCTGAGAGTCAATATCTACATTTACATTGTTTGCGGCAAATTCCTGGCGCAGGGAAGCCACCACATCCGCCTTAACACCGATGATCTGGTCAATCTGCACCTGCTGCTCATGGAGCAGGGCAGTCTGTTCATCCAGAGCGGTTTTCTGTGCGTTTAAAGTCGTCTCCTGTTCCTCCAGCTGGGCCGCGAGTTTGGCAAGCTGCTCTTCCTGCTGCGCCAGCTGTTCATTCTGAGACTGCAGCTGTTCGTCCTGAGTCTGCAGCTGGCCCTCTTTTTCTTCCAGGGCAGACTGCTGTGCCAGGATCTCCTGGGTGTATTCCTCCTGAAGAGCGATTCTTTCATCTCTTTCCTGAATGCTCTCGTCATAACTCTTCTGCGCCTGAAAAAGTGTTACACACATGATCAGCACAAACAAAAGCAGAACGCCTGCCATCATGTCAGAATAGGAACGCCAGACATTAAAGCCGTTATCTCCTGATTTTTTCTTGCGCATGTATTTCTCCTTTTATTTAAACAAACTGAATTTTCCTTTTTGTGGTGATTTTGAAAGCTCCCGGATATTTTTTGAGATTTCTTCAAGCAGCGCCTCCTGGCGTTCCGCCTGTGTTTCCATTGTCTTTTGCAGCTTATCCGTGGTTTCCTTCTGTGCTCCTCTGGAAAGGTTTCCGCCGGCAAGGTATACGTCTTTGGTATTTACAGCGGAAATATCTGCTAAAAGTTTCCGCACCTGCTCCATGGTATGGTACGCCATTTTCTGATATTCCACGTACTCCCGCATTTTAGTGTCAAAATCATCGGCAATGCGTCTGTTTTCCTCAACAAATCTCTTGCTGACCATACCGGTAGAAGATACCCGGTCCATAGCCTGCGCCGCTGTCTCCACATATTTCTGCATGGTCTGATTGCAGGCAACCCAGAATTTAGCCGCAGAGCGCTCCGCGTCCTTAAGATAATCAGAAATCCTCTGATAATCCTGCTGCTGCTGTTTCTGGATCTCCTGATTTTCCTCCAGGATCCTTCCGGCTACATTCATATACTTACTCTGCATTTTCCCTATGTCTGAAACCATGTCTTTCATCAGCCGCTCCTGCTTTACAAAGGAATCTCCCAGCTGCTGGCTCATAGTCTGGTAAAGCACCGCCGTATAGTCCGTATTTTCCTTCTGGGCCTTTTTCATCTGGTCAAGAGCCTCATTAAATCCCTTAAACTCCAGATTAAAAGAATCGTGCATCTCAGACAGGAAGGTATTTAATATCTCCTGGATGGCGTCCTTCTGGCATCTGGTGACAG
>DWYZ01000200.1 GCA_019118425.1 Candidatus Blautia faecavium
ATGCGTCACAGCAAAGAAGGTGATGTGAAAATTTATTCTGAGACAGAAATGGTTTCGATGCTTTCAGAGTATTTCCATGATGTATCGTGGGAGCGGATTGGAAATACTGCCTGTATTTCTATGGGCAAAAATTGTTGGAAGACAAAAATTTTGAATAAAAGTATGTGAATACGCGACAGAGTATTTTGTATTTCGTTACGAATAAATTTTTTGAGTGTGGCTGATATTGCACATATCAAAAGCCACAAAGGAGAGGTTTTACCATGGATCATTTTGAATTAGTATCAGAATACAAACCCACCGGCGACCAGCCCCAGGCCATCGAGCAGCTGGTCAGGGGATTTAAGGAAGGAAACCAGTTTGAAACGCTTTTGGGAGTTACTGGTTCGGGAAAGACGTTTACTATGGCCAATGTCATTCAGGCAATGAATAAGCCTACGTTGGTGCTGGCCCACAATAAGACTTTGGCGGCGCAGCTCTACGGAGAATTTAAGGAATTTTTTCCGAACAATGCCGTAGAGTATTTCGTCTCCTACTATGATTATTACCAGCCAGAAGCCTATGTACCCTCCACAGACACTTACATCGCAAAGGATGCATCTACTAACGATGAGATAGACAAGCTTCGCCTCTCAGCTACCGCTGCGCTTTCGGAGAGACGGGATGTCATTATTGTGGCATCGGTATCCTGTATTTATGGTTTGGGTTCGCCCAAGGATTTTCAGGATATGATGATTTCTCTTAGGCCGGGGATGGTACGGGACAGGGATGAGGTCATACGGAAGCTTATTGATATTCAGTATACAAGAAATGAAATGGACTTTCACCGCGGTACCTTCCGGGTGAGAGGAGACGTACTGGAAATCTATCCGGCCAACTATACGGACCGGGCAGTCCGGGTAGAGTTTTTCGGCGATGAGATAGACCGAATCACGGACATCGATGTGCTGACAGGAGAGGTTAAATGCGAAAACAACCATGTGGGCATTTTCCCTGCTTCTCATTATGTAGTGCCCATGGAGCAGATTTTAAGGGCAACGAAGGACATAGAGGAAGAATTAAAGGCCCAGGTGGAATATTTTAAAAGTCAGGACAAGCTTTTAGAGGCGCAGCGAATTGCAGAGAGAACACATTTTGATCTTGAGATGATGAAAGAGACAGGCTTTTGTTCAGGAATAGAAAATTATTCCCGCCATCTTGCAGGACTAGCCCCGGGACAGCCGCCCTATACGCTCATGGACTACTTTGGGGATGATTTTCTTTTGATCATTGATGAGTCCCATAAGACAGTTTCCCAGGTAGGCGGCATGTATGCGGGAGACCAAAGCAGAAAACAGACGCTGGTAGATTATGGATTCCGTCTTCCGTCAGCTAAAGATAACCGTCCTTTAAGCTTTGAAGAATTTGAATCCAAGCTTGACCAGGTATTGTTTGTCTCTGCGACGCCTGGGGTGTATGAGGCGGAACATGAGCTTTTGCGGGCGGAGCAGATCATCCGGCCTACGGGCCTTTTGGATCCAAGTGTGGAAGTGCGCCCTGTGGAAGGCCAGATTGACGATCTGATCAGTGAAGTAAATAAAGAGGTGGAAAAGCATAATAAAGTGCTGATCACCACACTTACCAAGCGGATGGCAGAGGATCTGACCGATTATATGAAGGACGTGGGCATTCGCGTGCGTTATCTTCATTCTGATATTGATACTCTGGAGCGCGCGGAGATCATCCGGGACATGCGTCTGGATGTGTTCGATGTTCTGGTGGGCATCAACCTTTTAAGAGAGGGACTGGATATTCCGGAGATTACGCTGGTAGCTATTTTGGACGCGGACAAGGAAGGCTTCCTTCGTTCGGAAACCTCTCTGATCCAGACGATAGGCCGTGCGGCACGAAACAGTGAGGGCCATGTGATCATGTATGCAGATACCATGACAGACTCCATGAAAAACGCTATTCGGGAGACTGAGCGAAGAAGAGCCATCCAGGAGGCTTATAACAAGGAGCATGGCATTACTCCTACCACGATTAAAAAGGCAGTCAGAGATTTGATCGCCGTTTCCAAGGCAGTGGCAAAGACAGAAGAAAAGCTGAAGAAGGATCCGGAATCCATGAGCAAAAAGGAGCTTACAAAGCTGATACAAAGTGTGGAAAAGCAGATGCGGGCTGCGGCCGCAGATCTGAATTTCGAGCAGGCGGCAGAGCTGCGTGACAAGATGCTGGAGTTAAAGAAAAACCTGGAAGAAATGGAAAAATAAGTTTTGAGAATAGAACAGCGCCTATCTCTATACTGAGACAGGCGCTGTTTTATATGTTTTTACAAAAATTTTTTCAAAAAATCTCTTGACCGGTTGTTACTACCGGATATTATAATCGGCTATATGAACCGATAGATTCAATCGCATTACAGATAGCGGAACGGCCCTATTTCCATCAAAACGGCCGTTCATCAATCCACGGTTTAATTTGTGACGTTATAGATTTAAGAAATCATATGAGGAGGAAACAGCAATGAACAAATTTACTTTTACTTATCCCACAAAAGTCTATTTTGGCGAAGGAGCCGCGGCAGAGGCACTGAAACAGGAGCTTCCTAAGGTGGGAGAAATCGTTATGCTGGCCTATGGCGGAGGATCGCTGAAAAAGAGCGGTGTATATGAGGAACTGAAAGGGCTTCTTACCCAGGCTGGAAAAAAAGTAATTGACTTTTCCGGCATTATGCCGAACCCAACCTACGCGAAGGTACAGGAGGGCGCAGCTCTGGCAAAGAAGCATCATGTGGATTTCATTTTGGCCGCAGGCGGCGGCAGTGTGGTGGACTGCTGCAAAGTGATTTCCGTCCAGGCCAAATCGGACGAAGATATCTGGAGCATGGAATATCAGCAGGGAAAATTTCCTTCCGCCGGGATTCCTATGGGGGCTGTGGTCACTGCTTCCGGCACCGGCGCGGAGATGAATTCCGGAGCAGTGATCACTTATGAAGAAAAGTTGTGGAAAGGGCCCATCGTAGGCGCTTCTGCCTCTTTTGCCATCCTTGACCCGGTTTATACTGCCACTGTACCGGCTATGCAGGTACTTTCCGGCGCTTTTGATACTTTGAGCCACGCTATGGAAACATATCTTGGAAATTCCGATGAAGACAATGTCTCAGATGACGCAGCGCTTGCTATCATGCGAAATACGGTAGTGAATATGCGCCGCCTGCTGAAAAATATGGCTGACATGCAGGCCAGAGGAAACCTGATGTGGGACTCAGCTATGGCGGAAAACGGCATTTTGAAGGTGGGGCGTCTGACAGATTTTCAGGCGCACCAGATCAAACATCAGCTTGGGGCTTATACGGACTGTAACCATGGACAGGGATTGGCAGTTATCCAGCCGGTGTATTATCGTCACATTTTAAAGGATGCGGAAGCTAAATTCATCCGTTTTGCCAAAGAAGTTTTTGGAAAGGATACAGCAGAAGAAGGCTTGGAGGCTTTAGATGCCTTTATCAAAGAGTGCGGCCTTCCTACAAAACTCGGACAGCTGAGATCAAAAACAGAGATCACGCCTGAGATACTGCGCAAGGTAGCGGATACCTGTAACGTGATCAAATGCAATCCCCGTCAGCTTGACCGGGAGGAAATCTATTCGATCCTGATAGAATGTATGTAAGGAGGACGGTCTATGAAGCATAAAAAAAGACTGGCTGCCGGAATCGCCGCCTTTGCGGTTCTTACCCTGCTTTCCCATACCGTCATGACGAGGGGCGCGGCGGAAGCGTTAAGTGAACAAGTCTTGGCAGCAGCGCCGGAAGCCATTCAACAGGAAGGCACAGAAAATATAGAAGTTGGAAATCTTCCGTTTTATGATTACCGGCAGCAGGAAATTGAACTGGAGAATGAGGGGCAGCGGATATATGGGATTGCTTATATCCCTGATACAGAGGAGGAAAAGGTTCCGCTGGTCATTTGCTCCCATGGGCTTGGCGGTTCCTATCGCTCGAATGCTGCCTATGCCGAGCAGCTGGCTGGCCATGGAATTGCAGCCTACTGCTTTGATTTTCGCGGCGGCGGAGGTTCCGCAAGCGAAGGCGATACCACGGAAATGTCTGTTATGACAGAAGTTTCAGATCTGGAAGTTGTTATGGATGCTGCGTCTGGATGGGATTTTGTGGATGAAGACAGAATCGTTCTGCTGGGTACCAGTCAGGGGGGGAATTGTCTCTGCAATTGCGGCGGCAAGGCATACCGACAGTATTTCCGGTCTTGTGCTGATGTATCCGGCTTTTTTAGTCAGCGACGCCATTCATGAACAATTCAATTCTCTTGAGGATGTGCCGGAAAGCTTTCGGTTTAACTGGATTACAGCAGGACGCCCCTACGCAGAAGATATGTGGGATTATGACGTATATGAAGAGATTGGAAACTACAAAGATAAAGTACTTCTTCTGCACGGCAGCGCGGACAGTATCGTGCCGCTCTCCTATTCAGACCGTGCCGCACAGGTTTATGAAGATGTGGAATATCACGTGATCGAAGGGGCAGGACATGGATTCAGCGGCAGCGCTTTCGACGAAGCAGTAAGATACGTTTTTGACTATTTACAGCAGATTGAGATCATTTGAGAATAAAGCGGCCGTAAAAGAAGTCCGCCAGATGAGAAAAACCATTTGTTGATATAGATAATATATAAAAAAGGAGCATTTACTATGAAAAAATCAGCAGCGATCATTCTTTCTTTTGTGCTGGCTCTTTCTTTGGCTGCCTGCGGCAATACGCAATCCCAGGATTCAGCGGCACAGAATGCACCCTCCCCGACAGAAGCATCTTCCCCGACAGAAGCACCTTCCACAACAGAAACACCCTCCTCCGCACCTGCGGCAAATGACAATGGAAGCGGAGATACTGCTGCGGCAGGTACTGCATCGAGTGGAAATATTCTGATCACCTATTTTTCCGTGCCGGAAACAGACGGCGTGGATACGGTTGCCGGAGCCAGCCGCGTTGCAGTGGACGGGGAAGTGCTGGGAAATACGCAGTACATTGCACAGCTTATCCAGCAAGAAACAGGCGGTGAGCTGTTCCGTATCGAAACCGTGCAGGAGTATCCGGGCAGCCATGATCCCCTTCTTGAATACGCTTGGAATGAACGGGCAGAGAATGCAAGGCCGGAGCTTTCTTCGCAGATTGAAAATCTTGACAGCTACGATGTTATATTCCTTGGTTTCCCCAACTGGAATGCGGATCTTCCCATGCCTGTGTACACCTTCCTGGAAGCGTATGATTTTGCCGGCAAGACCATCGT
Organism: Candidatus Blautia faecavium; assembly: GCA_019118425.1. Taxonomy (GTDB): domain Bacteria; phylum Bacillota; class Clostridia; order Lachnospirales; family Lachnospiraceae; genus Blautia_A; species Blautia_A faecavium. The sequence continues at coordinate 5,284 of DWYZ01000200.1, forward strand.
TCCCTTTACCACTCATGGAGGAAGCGGATTTTCCAGGACGATCCAGACAATTATGGAGCTGCAGCCGGAGGCCTCCGTTATCGAAAATGGCCTTTCTATTTCCCGAAACAGTGTGCCTGACGCACAGGGAGATGTTACTGAATGGGTGGCTGGATTGAATCTGTAAGATACTGCCGGTACAGATATGAAAACCTTTTTTGCAGAAAGATATGCGTTTTTCAAAGCCTGCCTTGTAACTGGGCAGGCTTTTTAAAGGGAAGGATCGTCCTTTCTTTATAGAATATCCTGCAGTTATGGGAGTGCTGGCACTATTGGTTTATATGAGACTGGGTTTCCGCGTCCAGGATCCTCCTCAATTCTTCCAGCAGAGGATGTCCGGTAAAATAAGATTTTCCGTAGGATAGATTAAAATCATAATCAAAATCCGGTGGATTTGCCCCATGGTTATGCTGCAGGATGGTTTCTGCTTTGTCTAGGGCTTTTACCAGTTTGGCTTCCGGCGTGGAATTTTCGTTATATTCCTGCCAGAGTTGGAATAACTCTTTTTCTTGTGGTTCAGGCAGAAGAGAAAGGATTTTTTTCATGTCCCTTTCTTCAGCGGCATGTTTTTCTTTTTCGTCTGAAACGGCAATGGCCGGGATATCGCCTATGAACAGTTCTCCGAGATCATGGATCAGGCACATCATCAGAGTTTTGGACAGATCCACATCAAAGGAAGGCGCGAGGATGCCGGCCAGCAGGGCAAGGCTCCAGGAATGTTCCGCTGTGCTTTCTCTTTTTCCTGTAGAAGTCCAGGCCTCACGGAGCACAGATTTCAAATCTTGGGCTTGTCGGATGAATTTTATTTGTTTTTCTAAATTTTCGTACAAAAACCAAACTCCTTCCTGTTATATAGTTCTTTTTATCTTACTATTTTATCTTAAGAAAAACAATAAGAAAACGTGTGGTTATCGTTTTGCAAAAGTTGCCAAAATTAACTGCAAAGCTTGAATTGTATATGGGATGCTGATAATATAAAAATAAATTAGAGGGAGCTGCATCCAGACAATAAGATTGGAAGCACTATCTGATTGTTGACGCGGCTATTATGTTCTGTGGGTAAAGCTGCATCAGAAGGAGGAAAAAAATGGATGTTTTAGAATTTCAGAAAAAATTAAATGAGATATGCCAGCTGGCGTCAGAGAATGGAAAAACTCTTTTGGCCAGTCAGATAAAGGAAACTTTTTCCGGGATGGATTTAAAGAAAGAGCAGCTTCTTAAGGTGCTGTCCTACTTAAAGCAAAAAGGAATCTCCATAGAAGGAATGGAAATGACAGAACAAGAGGAGGAGAAAGAAGAGGAGAGACCGGCGGTTCCTTTAACGGAAGAGGAGCAGGTTTATCTTGAGGAATATAAAAGAAGTCTTGCAGGATTTTCACCCAGCGAAAAAACATTGGAAGAATTGTTCGCGGAGCTTTTTCAGGGAAAGGAAGAGGCGAAGAGCGAGCTTACGGGCAGATATCTTGAAACAGTTGCCCAGCTTGCGGTTAAGATGAATTCTGAGGAAATTTTTCTGGCAGACCTGATCCAGGAGGGAAATCTGAGTCTTCTGGCAGCTCTTAACCAGGAACAGCAGGCAGTCCATGACCATGAATGGCTTTTCAGAGAAATCCGCCAGGGCCTGAAAAAGGCTGTGGACGCTCAGGTGCAAAGGAAAATCCAGGATGATAGCCTGGTGGAAAAGGTACAGAATCTGGAAGCTGCTGTAAAAGATCTTACAGAGGATGGGGAAGAAAATAAATTTACCATCAATGAGCTGGCCATTATTTTAGATATGGATGTGGAAGAGATCAGAGATATCCTGCGTCTTACCGGAGATGATAAATAATTGTATGTTATCATGTTACTTGAGGAAGGGCTTTATCTGCGCCCTTCCTTTTTTCGGTTGTCAAAATAAAGAAAATTATCAATGGCATCCAGGATATCCCGGAAGTTGTCCCTTGGAGCAGCTTCAATATAAGACTGGAGAAGGCTAGTTTCCTCTTTTTTAAAAGGACCGTAGAAAATATCAAAAAGGTTATGCCCCCGGAGATAGATCCGGATTTCTTCCAGATGCTCCTTGATATCCTGAGAGGAGGACAGATCACAGCCAAGGATCTGTTTTAAATGCTGGCCGCTGGGAAGTTTATGAAGATACTGCTTCCATTTATCAAGGAGGATGGTGTAAAAATCATCCGGGCTTTGGATCACGCCGATCTTGGCCATGACCTGGGGATCAAGGAAATAATTTTCAAAGGAATAATATTTTAATACCAGTACATTTTTCGGGGTAACTCTGGGAAGACGGTCAATATCCTCCTGGTTTCGGTCTTTATAGTATTTGCATAAAGAGGAGATCAGCATCTCCCGGTCCCTGCCGTCTCCATCGCGGATCATAAGAAAACGTTCCCGAAGATAGGTCTGGTTGATATATTTTAAGTTTGCGTAAGTTTTAATGTTCGTGCAGCTGTTAGTGGTAATGATGGCCACCCGGGACAAATTCCCCTTTTCATCGCATACCTCGGAATAATAATGGCGCAGTAAAAGGGGAAGACGGCTTTTATCCTGTTTTCCCTCCACAATAAAGACAAAGTTTACATTCATCAGATCCCCTGCGTCAAAACCAAGATCATCCAGAATTGCGGAAAGATTCGTTTTTTCTTTGACTGCAGGAATCCCGTTTTCGTTCAGCACCATCTGCCGGATCTGCCTGCTGTTAAACTGAAACAAAAGATTAGGAGAATGGGTGCAGAAGATCACCTGGGTCTTTTTAGAAATCCGGTACAGGATCTCGCTGGACTTTTTCTGAAGGCTGGGATGGAGAAAAATCTCCGGATCCTCCATCAAGATTAGCCCTGGGATCCGCCCCTCCTCTTCCAGATAGGTTTCCAAAAGAGAGAGGAGATAAATGCTCCGCATTCCCTTGGCCAGGCGGGAAATGGGGGCGTTTTCCTGGCTCTCCTTATGGGAGACAAAAGCGTGTACCTGAAAAATATTGCCGGTATTACAGGTGAGTTCATAGCGGATGTTTCCTGAAACTCCGCCGTTTCGATGAAAGTTTTGGTTGACCTTGTGAGAAAACTCGCTGAGATTCAATTGATAAAGTTTATATTCTAAAAGTTTTTCTGTCTCAAAGGCATTTAGCTGGGCCGGAGTTTTTTTATTGATCAGTCCTATGCAGGAAAAACAGTGGCTGCATTTTTTAGAGCGTTCGAAAAGGCAGCAGTCGTCCCGCATTTGATTCAGCAGGTCGTCTTCCATAAAGGCCAAAAGATTTTCCTGGATCACTTCCAGATCTCTTTGGCTGTCAAGATAATAGATCTTTGGAAGGACCTGGAGGATATAGGGGTTATTTTTATGGACAGAGTCGCTGTAGCGGATGCGTCCGTTGTAGTTTGCCGTAAAAGTAAAGGAAAGTATGCCGTCTTTATAAGAAGGCAGCTTATGGCAAAAATCTCTCAGCCAGATTTCTTTTTTGCGGTATCCGCTTACTTTCGAAAGCCTATGGAGCAGATCCAGATCCTCCTGGGTAATACGCAGAAAGATGCTGATTTCAATATTCTGCCTTTGCTGATTAAAATCTTCAGGAGAGATGGTATATTCTCCCCCAACCGCGCAAAGGGCGTTAAGGATGGAGGTTTTTCCTACGCTGTTTTTTCCTACCAGGATCAGAGCGTTTTCTATATTGTTTATTTCCAGGTCGTCAATGAGCTTAAAATGTTTAATGTGTATACGTTCGATTCGCATAGGACACCGCCTTTCGCCATGATTTTGTCCGGTTATAGTAGTTATAGAAAATTGACACATCTGTATCCGGCGCTGCTTATCCGGATTGGAATGCATCAGGGTATCTGTTTATACAAGCAAAATGTTAGGATACGAACCATATTATAAAAAGCACAGAGAGGATTGTCAATACAGATTGCTCAGTTATGATTCTGCGGTCTGGCCGCTGTGTGCCCAACAACTAAATTCTTGAAAAAAAGTTAGATTTGTGCTAACATAAACACAACAAAACAGGAGGTATTCGTATGCAAATTAGACAGTCTGCGGAAGATTATCTGGAAGCGATTCTGATTTTATCAAAACAGGGACCCGGTGTGCGCTCTGTGGACATCGCGTCTATGCTGGAGGTTTCCAAGCCAAGTGTAAGCCACGCAATGAAGCTGCTGCGGGAAGACGGATATATAGCCATGGACCGGTACGGGACAGTAACTCTCCTGGATAAAGGCGCTGAGATCGCCAATCGCATATATGAAAGACACAGAGTCTTAACGGGAATGTTCGAGAGCCTTGGAGTCTCTCCGGAGGTGGCCAAGGAAGATGCGTGTAAGATTGAGCATTGTTTAAGCCAGGAAACCTTTGATAAGATTAAAGAGCATTATTTAAAAATGGGAGGAAAAATATAAGTCTGTCTTAGAGCAGACTTATTTTTTTCGTTCTGGCTCAGCAGGCCTTTACAGGAAGCTGAGCCAGAATAATAGCATAAAACATGATCACGCCCTAAGACAGGGAGCAGGACTATGGCTCCCATAAGGCTTCGGACCGCGTTAAAGGTAAAAGGCCCTACATCCACACTCTGAGCCACAAAGGCAGCTCCCAAAAGAAGAAGCAGAAGGCTTACAAGTGATGTATGTTGTTTTTTCATAAATAATTCTTTGAATTAAAAAATTTTAGTTCCGGCCACATATTTTCCTATGATATTTCGGTCATCAGAAAGATAGACCAGCCGCTCCAGGCGCTGCAGCGGCGTGAATTCCTGAGGATAAGGCAGGTTTTCATCGTTTAAGATAACCGCGTCGAATTCATAGCCTTTTTCAAAGCTTCCTACTTTTCCGAAGAAAGAACCGCCTCCGATGGTTGCCATGTAGAACACTTCCTCTAAAGTCAAAGGTTTTGCATTATGATCCATTAGCCTCCAGTAAAGCTTGGAAGTCTGGATGGAATCCGACATGGCACGCAGCAGAGAAACAGAAAATCCCCCTGCAATATCACTTCCCAGACCAATGTTTACCCCCGCGTCCAGATAGCGGCGTACCGGGCAGATGCCAGAGGCAAGGTTTGTGTTCGACTGCGAACAGTGAGCAATATAAACGCCTCTCTTTTTTATCAGTTCCAGCTCTTCATCCGGGCAATGGACACAGTGAGCCATAATAGTAGGGCAGTCTTCTCCTCCGAATAGGCCGAACTGGTCGTAAGCTTCCCCATAAAACGCGGTGTTGGGACAAAGCTCCTTTACCCAAGCCATCTCGCTTAAATTTTCCGACAAATGGGACTGGACAGGGAGATGGTACTGTCTTTGAATTTTTCCAAGCTCATCCATTAAAGGGTCGGAACAAGAGGGGGTAAAACGAGGGGTAAGGATGGGCTTGACGTTGGTGTATTTATCCTGTACGTCCGCAATCCAGTTGAGCGTGTCTCTTTTTGCATCCGGAACACTTTTTTCCTGCAGAGTATCCGGGCCGTTCCGGTCCATATTTACTTTTCCAATGTAAGCTTTTAAGCCGGTTTCCTCCATAAGATCCATTAATAATTCCGTAGCTTCTACGTGAAGGGTGCCAAAGGCGGATAAACGGGTAGTAGGACTTTTCTTTACATCATTTACGAAAATTTGGTAGGATTTCCTGGCATATTCCAGATCTGAAAATTTAGATTCTTCCGGAAACGCGATTTGATCCAGCCATTCCAGCAGTTCCATATCCATGCCTACGCTTCGAAAACTATACTGGGGCGCGTGGATGTGCAGGTCGGTAAGTCCGGGGATGATCAGAGAATTCCCTGTATCACGGACGGGAATTCCCTGGTATGCTTCCGGAAGTACGGGAAAGACTCCGGCGCTTAGTCCATCCTCACACACCAGATAGGAATCCGGGGATACACAGATTTCGTCCTTTGTCTTGCTGTAAAAGACGGTGCCTTTTAATGCAAATGTTTTTTCTTTCATTTTTTTCACCTTCCTTGTGCTTTGGGAAACGAACTTATAGACAACTGTTACGGCAGCTGGTAGAAACGTCCAACCGATTATGGACTTATATAAGTTTCAATGATTTGGATACAGTCAATATTATAAGAGAATGTACAGGTACTGTCAATGTTTTAAGCCTTTTGTCCGCAGATGATTAAAAGAGTTGTGCAATTTAGCTGGTCAAAGGCATATATTCGTGATAGAATGTCTATTAACAATTAGTTTGAATTTTTATGGAGGAGTAAAGTGGAACTTAAAATAAGTAAGGAAACAATGAAAAAGATATTGCTGCTGATTACTTTTGCCGTTCTTCTGTATGTGTGTGCAAGAAATATCCACGTTGTTCTGGAATGTATCGGCGTTGTCTGGGGATTGTTCTTTCCTTTCATACTGGGAGGTGCGATCGCCTTTGTCCTGAATGTCCCTATGAAGTTTATAGAAAGACATCTCTTCGAAAAAGCACAGAAAAAGGGAAATAAGTTTGCCATTCGTATGGGACGGTCCATTAGCCTGATTCTGTCTATTTTGTTTGCGGCTATTGTGATCTTATTTGTGACTTTGATGGTGATTCCGGAGTTGGGGACGACTTTTATCAGCGTGGGAAGAAGTATTGAGCGGAGTATTCCGAGACTTCAGGAGTGGCTGCAGCACACATTCCGTTCTGATTCTCCTATTGTGGAATGGGCAAACTCCATTGATTTCCAGCCTCAGAGAGTTCTGGATTCCATAATGGATATTCTGAAAAACGGGATGAATAATATCGTGACCTCTACCATTTCGGTGACCATGGGAATCGTAAGCACAGCTGCCAATGCAGTCATTGGTTTTATTTTTGCATGCTATATCCTGCTCCAAAAGGAAAAGCTCGCTAAACAGTCAAAAAAAGCTCTTTACGCGATGTTGCCGGAAAAAGTGGTGCTCTATATTATCCATGTATGCTCTATGGCACATAAGACCTTTTCCAATTTTGTGACCGGTCAGTGTATAGAGGCGATCATTTTAGGAACTTTATTTTTTATCTTTATGACTATATTTAATTTTCCGTATGCGCTGCTGGTAGGCGTATTGATTGCATTCACTGCTTTGATTCCCATTTTTGGCGCGTTTATTGGCTGTGCGGTGGGCTGCTTTTTGATATTGATGGTAAGTCCAATGAAGGCTTTGATGTTTTTGATCATGTTCCTTATCCTGCAGCAGATTGAAGGAAATCTGATTTACCCTCATGTGGTAGGCAGTTCAGTAGGACTTCCTTCTGTATGGGTCCTTGTGGCGGTCACTGTGGGCGGCAGCCTGATGGGAGTTGTTGGAATGCTGGTCTTTATCCCTCTTGTCTCGGTATTGTATTCTCTTTTCCGGGAATGGGTGTACAAGGAGCTTAAACGCAAGAAGATCAAACCGGCGGATATAGAATAAAAAAGAGCAGGAGGGCTGTACGGATAAACGTTCAGCCCTCCTGTTCTATGTTTGAAAAAGAGATCACAAAATTATTAAAGGGAACGGAGTATTATTTATTTTTTTCAACCTCAGCCATTTTCATTGCACGGACTTTAAGAGGAAGTCCAAATAAGGTGATAAAGCCGTCTGCATCGTGATGGTCATACAGCTCTCCGGTGGTGAAGGATGCCAGAGATTCGCTGTACAGGCTGTATGGAGAAGTGGTTCCTGCTTTGATGATGTTTCCTTTGTAAAGTTTCATTTTTACTTCGCCGGTCACATATTTCTGTGTGGACTCTACAAATGCCTGAATAGCCTCACGAAGAGGAGTGAACCATTTTCCTTCGTATACGATCTGTGCAAACTGGCTGCCAAGTTTTTTCTTGGTTTCCATGGTATCACGGTCAAGGATCAGTTCCTCTAACTGGTCGTGAGCTTCCATGAGGATTGTTCCGCCGGGAGTTTCATAAACGCCGCGGGATTTCATGCCTACCACACGGTTTTCTACTATGTCTACGATACCGATTCCGTTTTCTCCGCCCAGTTTATTCAGCTCTGTGATGATTTCAGATACTTTCATTTCCTTGCCGTTTAATGCGGTAGGAACGCCTTCTTTAAAGGTAAGGGAGATTTCCGTTTCTTTGTCCGGCGCTTTCTGGGGTGTCACACCGAGAACCAGGAGGTGATCGTAATTAGGCTCCTGTGACGGATCTTCCAGCTCAAGGCCTTCGTGGCTGATGTGCCACAGGTTCCGGTCACGGCTGTAGCTGTGGCTTGCATCGAATGGAAGGTTGATGCCGTGAGCCTGGCAGTATGCGATCTCGTCCTCACGGGACTGCATAGTCCATACGTCTGTCATACGCCATGGAGCAATGATCTTAAGGTCGGGAGCAAGAGCTTTAATGCCAAGCTCAAAACGGATCTGGTCATTGCCTTTTCCAGTGGCGCCGTGGCAGATTGCGCTGGCTCCTTCTTTCCGTGCGATCTCTACCAACTTTTTCGCGATGCCGGGACGCGCCATGGAGGTGCCGAGAAGATATTTATGTTCGTAAACAGCGCCTGCCTGTACGCAAGGCATGATGTAATCATCGCAGAATTCGTCGATGATATTTTCAATGTATAATTTAGAAGCTCCGGAAAGCTTTGCTCTTTCTTCCAGGCCGTCCAGCTCGTTTCCCTGTCCGCAGTCTACGCAGCAGCAGATTACTTCATAGTCGAAATTTTCTTTCAGCCAAGGGATGAGGGCTGTGGTGTCAAGTCCGCCGGAATATGCTAAAACTACCTTTTCTTTCATGATAAATTCCTCCTGATCTGATGGATTTTTCTTTCTTTATATGTATAAATATTCACTGGCAGCAGCCAAGTTATTTTTCTTGCTTACTGACAAGGGATAATATACATCATTTTTTATAAATATGCAATAGGTATTTTGAAAAAAATATAAAATAATTTTGCATAAAAATTCATATATAATAGGAAGATATCGGGTGAAAATTACAAATGTATAGGAGAAAACAGGAAAATACGAGAAAGGCTATTGCATAATATGCAGAAAGGATGTATAATTGTTGAAGCTTGATCAGACAGTTCCACTCTGTGCTCTGCCGGGCGATGCAACGGTATAGGGGCAGACAACTATAAAAAGGAAACTGTGTCTGAAAGGAAGGCAGGAGGAGAGAAACAAAATGATAAAAGCAGGAATTATTGGAGCCACCGGTTATGCCGGTTCAGAGATTGTGCGGTTATTGTTGGGACATAAGGATGCAGAAATCGTATGGTATGGTTCCCGAAGTTATATTGATAAAAGGTTTGCAGATATTTACCAGAATTTTTTCCAATTGGTGGATGCCAAATGTTTGGATGATAATATGGAGGCGCTGGCACAGGAGGCGGATGTGATCTTTACTGCTACCCCTCAGGGGCTGTGCGCATCTCTTATTAATGAAGGAATCTTATCTAAGGCAAAGGTTATTGACCTGAGTGCAGACTTTCGTATTAAGGATGTAAAAAAATACGAGGAATGGTACGGAATAGAGCATAAGGCGCCTCAGTATGTAGAGGAAGCGGTGTACGGACTTTGTGAGATAAACAGGGAGGATATCAAAAAGGCCCGCCTGATCGCTAATCCGGGCTGTTATCCTACCTGTTCCACCTTATCTATTTATCCTTTGTTAAAAGAAGATATGATCGATCCTTCCACCATTATCATTGACGCCAAATCCGGTACTTCAGGAGCGGGCAGGGGAGCGAAGGTGGATAATCTTTTTTGTGAAGTTAATGAAAATATTAAGGCATACGGAGTGGCTTCCCACAGACACACTCCGGAGATTGAAGACCAGCTGGGGTATGCCTGCGGTCAGGAGGTGCGGATTAATTTTACGCCTCACCTTGTTCCAATGAACAGAGGCATTCTTGTGACAGCTTACGCATCATTGAAGAAAGAAGTTTCTTATGAGAAAGTAAAAGCAGCTTATGATAAATATTACGAAAGAGAAACTTTTGTAAGAGTGCTGGATAAAGATATGTGTCCTCAGACGAAGTGGGTGGAGGGCAGTAATTATGTGGACGTAAACTTTAAAATTGATCCCAGAACAAATAGGATCATTATGATGGGCGCTATGGATAACCTGGTAAAAGGAGCAGCCGGACAGGCGGTGCAGAATATGAACCTGTTGTTTGGGCTGCCGGAGACAGAGGGACTTCTTCAGGTGCCTATGGTACCATAAGTGCGAAAATATTTGATAAAGCAGGAGGAAACTGGCATATGGAAATCATAACAGGCGGAGTGACTGCTCCTAAAGGATTTCAGGCAGCAGCTACAGCGGCGGAAATAAAATATAAAGACAGGACAGATATGGCGATGATTTACAGCGAAACGCCCTGTGTGTCCGCGGGAACTTTTACTACCAATGTGGTAAAGGCGGCTCCGGTGAAATGGGACCAGGAAATCGTGTATCACCACCCCTTTGTAAAGGCAGTGGT
>DWYZ01000033.1 GCA_019118425.1 Candidatus Blautia faecavium
AAAAAACATTCCCGAAATCAAAGAATTATTAAAAGGATAAAAAATATCGGCAGAAAAATCTATTTACAATATGTTTCCCGCATATATAAAAGCCCAGAAATCGCCGAAAACAGCGATTTCTGGGCTTCTGCATAAATAAATATCTTTTAAAAATCCTGCGGTACAAAAGAGGTACGCGGCATTTTCTCCATCGCAGATCCGCATCTCATACTATGAATTTCTTGAGCCGTCCCAGAATCTCCTCTGCCTCTTCTCTATTTTCATGAATACAAAGTGCAATGGGACTAGACAGATCAATACTGAAAATTCCCATAATGGACTTTGCATCGATCACATACCGTCCGGAAACCAGTTCCATATCCACGTCATATCTGGATACAATATCTACAAATTCTTTTACTGCCTCAATCGTATTCAATAAAACTTTTTCTGTTATCACAAAATTCTCCTTCCTGTCTCATACTGTATTTTCCGCTGAACTTCCTGCAGCAGCCAGACCATACTGCACGTTCTTCCAGGTTTATGTATAAACTTCCGCATACACCTATGAAATGTTTCAGCCTTCAGATGCATTTATAGTATATAACTTAATTTCGCTCTGGATATTGGCTGTAATTTCGGTCCCAAGTCCGTACACGGCATTGCTGATCACGTATTCCCCGTCATTTACAAATACTTCTGCAAGATTTTCGTCCACCAGCACCTCGATCCTGCTGCCCTCTTTTACATCCGGTGTCTGAGACTGCAGATGAAATCCCTTTCCATGAGGAAATACCCGGGAGCGGTCCGTACAGATCTTATTTCCGCATCTGTAGATGCGAAAACCGCCTATATCCACTTCTTCCCCATCCTGTAATTCAAACAGCACTCTGTATCCGCCTCTGTCTGCCTGTTTTATCTCCTGTATTTCACGGCTGCATGCATTTCGGATATTTGGATGCATATGGAAATAGATATGTCCGTCTTTACATTCCACAATGCGGGGACAGCAAAACATTCCGATCCATCCTTCCTTAGTAGGTTCCGGCATCCTTATCCATGCTACCATAGTCCGTCTCCCTTCTTCATCCAGAGTGGTCTGCGGCGCATATAAATCCAGTCCGTAATCTACAAACTGATAGGTATCCGGAATCTCTATATCACAGGTATCTTCCTGAAAGTCCACGGCAAAACAGATGGAATGATTCCTCTGCATTTCCTCACTTTTTATAAGTTTCATGGCAGAAAGCAGCAGCACCTTTCCTCCTTCTGTCTCAAAATAGTCCGGACATTCCCACATCCATCCATATTCGGGAGTTTTTACTTTCCGGTTTACCAATTTCCAGTTTTGCAGATCCATGCTTTCATAGAATAAAAGCACACCCTGTTCCTCTTTTTGGGTACTTCCTAAGACCATATACCATTTCTCTTTTCCTCTCCACACCTTGGGATCTCTGGTGTGTGTCCTGTCCCCCACCGTCTCGTCTGTTACAGGAGGGAGCACAACCTTTTTTCCATTCCAGTTGTCAAAATGGAATCCGTCTTCTGAGCTTATCATCATCTGTGTTGATTCAAACTTTTCATCCAAGCTTACATGAACATTCTCAGGATCCACCTCTTCATAGCGCACCCCCGTATAGGTCAGATACATTTTTCCATCCATTTCCACTGCGCTTCCGGAGAAACATCCATTCTGGTCTCCTCTCTTTGTGGGAAACAGTGCCAGCCCCACATGCTCCCAGTTGACCATATCTTTGCTGACTGCATGTCCCCAATGCATGGTTCCCCACCTGGGTGCATAAGGAAAATATTGATAAAACAAATGATAATATCCTTTATAATAGAGAAATCCATTAGGATCATTGATCCAGTTATCTGGTGCTTTTAAATGTAATCTCTGTTTCTTCATGCTGCCTCCATGTTCTTATACTTCTGCGAAATTTACTCCTGTCTTTTTGTCAAAGAAATGCATCTTTGACGGTATAAATACAAATTCAATCTTATCTCCTACCTGGCTGATCTCATATTTAGAGACTCTCGCCACTGCCTGGCTGCCTCCGAAGGTAAAGTACAGATTATTCTCATTTCCCATTACTTCTGTATTGGTAATGACTGCATGCTGCCTTTCCTCTTTGTGCAGTTCCATATTCTGGGCGTCCAGCTTGATATCCTCTCCGCGGATTCCAAGGACCATTTCACCCTGCCGGTCTCCCAGCCTCTTTTTGAGCCCTTCCGGAAGGGAAATCTTATTCCCGTCTTTAAACTTTATAATATTTCCCTGTACTTCCACATCAAAGAAATTCATCTGCGGTGATCCGATAAATCCGGCCACAAACTGATTTACAGGATGATCATAAAGTTCCATAGGCTTTCCTACCTGCTGTACCACGCCGTCTTTCATGATTACGATTCTGTCCGCCATTGTCATCGCCTCTACCTGATCATGGGTGACGTAGATTGTTGTTGCTCCAAGTTCCCGGTGCAGTTTGCTGATTTCTGTCCGCATACTCACACGAAGTTTTGCATCCAGGTTTGACAATGGCTCATCCATAAGGAAAACTTTCTGATTTTTCACGATAGCACGCCCCAGCGCCACTCTCTGGCGCTGCCCGCCGGACAGGTTTTTTGGCTTTCTGTAACGGTATTCCTCTAATCCCAGAATGTCAATTGCCCAGTCCACCTTTTTCTTAATCTGGTCTGCCGGCATTTTCATATTTTTCAGTCCATAACCAATGTTCTTTTCCACTGTCATATGAGGATACAGGGCATAGTTCTGAAATACCATGGCGATTCCCCTGTCCTTGGGGGCGGTTTCATTTACTTTTTTTCCGTCAATATATAATTCTCCCCCTGTAATCTCCTCAAAACCTGCCACCATGCGCAAAGTGGTGGATTTTCCGCATCCGGACGGCCCTACAAAGGCAATAAATTCTTTTCTTCAATATTCAGATTCAGGTCTTCCACTGTATTTTTATCCGCGCCCGGGTATTTTTTACATATATTCTTAAATTCTATAAAGCTCATAATCTCATCCTTCCTTTGAACCTGTTGAGGTAACGCCTTCTACGATCTGTTTGGAGAACAGTGCGTAGATGATGATTACCGGAATCGTTACTAACGTAATTACTGCAAGCGTCTGTCCCATGGTAGTGTTGTCATTTGATGTGATCGAATTCAGACCGATCTGCGCGGTTAAAAGATCACTGGAGGTAAACACCAGGGACGGCCACAGATAGTCGTTCCATACATTCAGGAATGTAAATACACTTACCGTTGCCACGACGGTCTTGGACATAGGCAGGACCATGGTGAAAAAGTACTTTACCGGCCCGCAAAAATCCAGCTGCGCAGCTTCATACACATCGTCCGGAAGGCTTACAAACACTTGCCGGAATAAAAAGATGTTAAACGGATTCACGATCATAGGCAGGATGTATCCAATCACCGTATTTAAAAGTCCCGCCTTAGCAATAATGAGAAAATGTATGGTGATAACCGTTTCTGTAGGCACGATCAAAAGCATCATGATAATAAGCAGCCATTTGTCGCGGAAAGGAAAATCGATTTTGGCAAGGGCATATCCTGCCAGACCATTTACTATAATTCCCAGTATGATAAGAATAGC
>DWYZ01000201.1 GCA_019118425.1 Candidatus Blautia faecavium
TAGCAGTGATAAAGATAGAAGATTAGTCGTATTATTTAAGTAAAGTAAGTTTAAAGTGGAAGAGGAAGGAGGTGAAAAAAATGAAGAAATGGTTAAAATTTGCAGCAACGGGACTTCTATCAAGTTCTATAATTATCACTTCTATTAGTCCTGTATGTGCACAATCTGGTAGCATATTAGAGAAAATTACAGATTTAGAGACGACAGAGGATTTTGCAGAAGACACCAGTTATAGTTTATTGAGGGGCAATAATCTTAATTATGGGAGCGCTAAGATATCTAAGCTAGCAAGTAACAAAATAAATGTTTACGGATATACTCAATGCCATCATAAGTGTGATGAAGTCTATCTAGATCTTTTTTTGGAGAGAAAAGTAAACGGAAGCTACGGAACATATAAGTCGTGGGAATTTACTGATACAAACGTATCTAATTTAACCGCAAGCATCGATGTCATCGTCCCAAGCGGCTACTACTACCGCATACGCGGCTACCACGCAGCCAAAGATGGTTCCAAGGAATCCACAACAACATTGACAGATGGTATTTTAGTGAAATAACACATTACATAGTATGGTGATTCACTAAATTCCACTGCATCCCCCCGCTGCTTAACAACCAGCGGCACCAAATTTACAACTGAATAGCGGGACATGGGGCTGTCTTGAGAATGAAAAATTTTTTAAAATCAAATAAAACCACATGTAAACTTACGTTACCGTTCTCTTGCGCGAAGTGTCCGCAGACCTTTATAGGTGAAACCCCAAAACATATCATATGATGCAACCTCATGCGATGTAATTAGAAGGTTTGAAATTTTTCTGCCTATGCGGACATTACACATAACACACTTTTTCGCTTTGGTGAAAAATTAACAGGGCTTTCGCATATCAGATATTTGCTGGGAAAAGACTGTTAAAATCCCTGATTGTCGTGTATAATATATACAATACAGCATGTGATTGGAATATATAGGACAAAAGGGGGCTTCATTATGAAAATTACCTTTTTAGGAGCAACGCATGAAGTGACGGGAAGCTGTTATTACCTGGAGGCCGCAGGAAAGAAATTTTTAGTAGACTGCGGTATGGAGCAGGGACCGAACTATTATGAAAATAAAGAACTTCCCGTTAATCCTGGAGAATTAGATTTTGTATTGCTGACCCATGCACATATGGATCATTCTGGAAATCTGCCCGCAATTTATGCAAAGGGATTCCAGGGGCCCATTTATGCCACAGAGGCTACCTGCCATCTCTGCGATATTATGCTGCGGGACAGTGCGCATATCCAGATGTTTGAGGCCGAATGGCGCAACCGCAAGGCCCGCAGACAGGGCAAGCCGGATTACGTCCCAGCCTACACTATGGAAGATGCCATGGGAGTGCTGAAAAATTTTGTGGATTGTCCATATGAAAAAACAGTCACTCCTGCAGAAGGCATTCATGTCCGCTTTATTGATGCCGGACATCTTCTGGGATCGGCCAGTATCGAGATAAAGATCACAGAAGAGGGAAAAGAGAAAACAATTGTATTTTCCGGCGATATTGGGAATAAGAATCAGCCGCTGATCAAAGATCCCCAGTATCTTCATGAAGCAGACTACGTGGTCATGGAATCTACTTACGGGGACAGAAGTCATGGAGAGAGACCGGATTACGTGGGAACACTGGCAGAAGTGATACAGAGAACTTTCGACAGAGGGGGAAATCTTGTGATCCCCTCCTTTGCAGTAGGGCGTACCCAGGAAATGCTTTATTTTATCCGTCAGATAAAGGCGGAGGGACGTATCCATGGACATGACAATTTTAAAGTATATGTAGACAGTCCGCTGGCAAATGAAGCCACGACAATTTTTGCAGAGCACGAATATGACTGCTTTGATGAGGAAGCGCTGGAATTGATCAAAAAAGGAATCAATCCCCTTAGCTTTCCGGGATTAAGAACCTCCGTCACAAGTGAGGATTCCAAGGCTATCAATGAAGATGATACGTGCAAGGTCATTATTTCTGCCAGTGGAATGTGTGATGCAGGACGGATCAAGCACCATCTGAAACACAATCTGTGGGGCAGACAGAATACCATTCTTTTTGTAGGTTATCAGGCAATTGGTACTTTAGGACGCTCACTGTTGGAAGGTGCGGGTGAAGTGAAATTATTCGGAGAGCCTGTACAAGTGGCGGCGGAGATCTGTCAGATGCCGGGTATCAGCGGACATGCAGATGTAAACGGCCTGCTGGACTGGATTAAGGCTTTTGGAAAAACGCCCCAAAAAGTTTTCGTTACACATGGGGACGACAGCGTAACAGAGATTTTTGCAAAACGTCTTCAAGAGGAGCTCGGATACAGCACAATGGCTCCTTTCAGCGGAACAGTTTATGATCTGGCAGGTAATTTCTGCATTTATGAAGCACAGGGGATCAAGGCACAGAAAGCCGCCGCGTCACCTAAGGCGGCGAAAGCAGCCAGAGCCTTTGAGAAACTTGTTTCTCTTGGACACCGCCTGATGAGTGTTATAAAAAAGAACGAAGGGTGTCCCAATAAAGATCTTGAAAAGTTTTCCAGAGAGATCCAGTCCCTATGTGACAAATGGGATCGCACGGATATTTAACCAAATCCGCAAAGCGGCTGACATTCCTGGAGTGAAGCCAGCGTACGAAATTGCGGAAAATCAAATAATATTGCTTCAGATATGGCATGGCCCAGGCCATGCCATATCTCATAGGAATTATAGGCTGTACAGCTGTTTGATACAGCCTGTCTTTTATGCCAGGGCATTTTTTAAGGCAATAGAGAGCTGGTCCGGGCAGGAAGTGGGCTTACGGCCGCATTTGATTCCCTCCAGACGGCGGATTGCCTCATTTGCGTCCATTCCTTCCACCAGGCGGGCAACTCCCTGTGTATTTCCAGAACATCCGCCGATAAAATTTACATTGTGCACCTTGTTATCTTCTGTAATTTCAAATTCGATTGCCTGTGAACAGACACCGCTTGTCTTATAAAGCATAACTCTTCCTCCTGTTCGTAATAAAAATTTTACCTAAAAAGATAGGTTAAGTCCGTCACTCATTATAGCAGAGTATCTTTAAAGTTTCCACTTAAAAAATCCCACACCTATGATTCAACAGGAAATTTGGCTAAAGCGAAGCGAACTTTAAATGCCAAATTGCCCGCTGCTGGTCACTGTGTGACCAGTAACCCTTAATTTAATATTTGATAAACGAAAAACTTTTGGTATAATGAGAGTACTTAATGACATGGCGGCTGTGGGAGGATTCTTCTTTCGCAGCCTGAATGCCGGGATATCATAGAAAATTTGAATTGTTTTTTATAGAAAGGACTTTAGTTATTATGGGAGCAATAGGAATTATAGGGGCAATGGAAGAAGAGGTTTCCTGTCTCAAGGATAAAATGAGTGAAGTTAAGGTCACCAGAAAGGCATCTATGGACTTTTATGAAGGCGTGCTTGAGGGAAAAGCCGTGGTAGTAGTACGGTCCGGAATAGGAAAAGTAAATGCAGCGGTCTGCACCCAGATCCTGGCGGACACTTTTCAGGTAGAGGCCATTATTAATACAGGGATCGCAGGCAGCTTGAACAATGAGATAAATATTGGAGACATCGTGCTTTCCACTGATGTTCTGCACCACGATATGGATGCCACAGGATTTGGCTATCCTAAATGCCAGATACCCCAGATGGAAGAATTCTCCTTTCCGGGGAATGTGAAAATGCGTGAAACGGCTCTTTCAGTCTGCCGGGAAGTGAACCCTGAGATTCAGGTCTTTGAGGGAAGGATTGCTTCCGGGGACCAGTTCGTATCTGATAAAGACGTGAAAGACGAGATCATAAAGAACACAGGTGCCTTTGCAGTGGAGATGGAAGGGGCTGCTATCGGACACACCGCCTACTTAAATAACATACCCTTCCTGGTGATACGGGCCATTTCAGATAAGGCGGACGGAAGCGCGCAGATGGATTATTCTGAGTTTGAGGCCAAGGCCATTGAGCACAGCGTCCGGCTTACGCAGGGATTGATCGCCCGGCTGAGTTAAAAGGGAAGACAAGCCGGAAGCAATAGCAGGAGAAAGGAGTACTGCATATACTGGAGTAGACGATCAATAGAAGGAATCCAGGTTTTTGTATGTATTATGATAAATATTTTCCATTTTATACCACATATGCAAATTCCCTCCTTTATGACGGTGAAAAATTACAGGAAAAAGAGTTTGACCTGATGAAATCTTATTATCCGGAAACAGCAAGAAAAATACAGGAAAAGGTAGAGGCAGAATGCGAGCGCCTTGATTATGAGGGCAGCAGGCTTTATGACGAATATCCGGATAAGTATATGCTGTATCACCTTTGCCTTCAGATCCGCAGGGAGATGGAGCCGGAGATGGCGGCTTCGGAAATTCCAGGCAATTTCCTGGACGATTTGATCCAGGTGCTTTTATACCAGGAAATTTCCAGAAGACGGTGCAGACGTCATAGGTGCAGACACTATTTTTAACTCAGGAGCAATGAGAATGAAAACTATAAGAGCGTTCTTAGAAGAACAAATAAATGAACAGACGCAGCAGGCTGTTTTAAGCCAGAGCCGCATAAAAGAAGGCCCATCCAAGATTAAAATACGCCCGGTGGAGCAAAAAGGAAGGATCTACTACCAGGCTTCCGTTACAGAAGGAACGAAGGTTCTGCATAAAAATTATGAGAGGGAAGAGATGATCGCCTATATGGAAGAGGCCTTATCCTCCGATTTTTCGCAGCTTCAGGTACAGGGACAGCAAAGAGACGGAAGCGTCCTCATAAGCAAAAAAGGAAAAGCCACCATAAAGACCCGGATGCACCAGGCTGTGGCTCCGGCGAAGATCCTGTCTCATAACCGGGTAAAGAATTATATTTTGAAAGAAGGCACGGCCGTTCCCTTTTTAGTCGATCTGGGAGTGATGACTCCTAACGGAAAGGTTGCTGCGGCGAAATATGACAAATTTAAACAGATAAACCGTTTCCTGGAATTTATAGAGGATGTCCTTCCCAGGCTTTCCAGGGAGCGGGAGATCACCATCCTGGATTTTGGATGCGGAAAATCTTATCTGACCTTTGCCGTTTATTACTATTTGAGAGAACTGAAAGGATACGATGTGAATATCATCGGACTGGATCTGAAAAAAGATGTCATCGAAAAATGCAGCTCTCTTGCAGAAAAATATGGATACGAAAAACTGCATTTTTATCAGGGCGATATCGCGGATTATGAGGGAGTCAGCAAGGTGGACATGGTAATTACCCTTCATGCCTGTGATACAGCCACAGACTATGCCCTGGCAAAGGCGGCAGGCTGGAATGCCCAGGTGATCCTGTCTGTCCCCTGCTGCCAGCATGAGCTTAACAGTCAGATAAAAAACGAATTGCTTGCCCCCATCTTAAAATATGGTATATTAAAAGAGCGGATAAGCGCCCTTTTGACAGACGGAATACGAGGGGAGATTTTAAGAGCGTGGGGTTACGATGTACAGATCCTGGAGTTTATTGATATGGAGCACACCCCGAAGAATCTGCTGATCCGGGCAGTGAAGACAGGAAAGAAAAAAGATATGAGCCGTTTAGAGGAGATGCTTCGCGAGCTGGATGCAAGGCCTACCCTTTTGCGGCTGCTTAATACAACGGAAGAGAGCTCCGCAGGAAAGGGAGTATAGAATGAAATATATTTTGCGCAGGATCCTCATACTGGCAGTGATTTTTGTGCTGGGCGTGGCGGGTACTGCTTTTTTACTGAACAGCGAAACAACGGACGACCGCTCTGATATGAATGATCCTGTTTTGCCTGAGCTGATGGTAAATATTGGCGGGAATTACGCAAACAGGATGTATGGTTACATGCAGGAAATGCAGGCGGATTATATCCGGGATTGTATTACGCCGTTGGATACCACGAAACAGATCACATTTGTGGTATATCCTTATGATGGAGAAGTAAACAGCCTGTCCTATGAGATCCGCACATCAGACGGCAGCAAAGTCCTTGAAAATAGAAGGATAAATAACCTGGAGGCGAGCAACAGTTATCTGCAGACCACAGTGCAAGTGGAGAGCGATCTGCGTATGAACCAGGAGTATCCTATGCAGATCACTTTAAATACGGACAATGGAGATGTGTTTTATTATACAAGAGTAGTTTCACGTTCTCAGACAAATACAGAGCATTATGTGAGTTTTGTCCAGAATTTCTCCGAAACCTGTCTGAATAAAAGCGCTGCGGAAAATCTGGCAAGCTACCTGGAGCCGGAGGAAAATCAAGGAGCTACGAATTATGCGGATATTTCTATTCATTCCAGTCTTTCGGAGGTGAGCTGGGGGAGCCTTGCTCCCACTATAGCCAAAAGAGGCGTTCCTGTGATCAAAGAGATCAATGAGACTACCGCAAGCATCTCCTTAGACTATCAGATAACTGCAAAGGACGCGGAAGGAAATACAGAGCTTTACGATGTATCGGAATTTTACAGGATGCGCTATACAGAGTCCAGGATCCGGCTGCTGGATTTTGAACGTTCAGTAAACCAGATTTTTGATCCTCAGCTGTCTGTGGTTACAGATGACGGACTGATCTTAGGAATTCGGGAACGGGATGTTTCCTATATGACAAATGAAGAAACAAGCGTGATCGCCTTTGTACAGCAGGGAGATTTATGGTCCTATTCTCCTGAAAATGGAAAGATTGTCAAAATCTTCAGTTTTCGTAAGGATGAGAATGGGGATTTCAGAGATTCCAGGAACGAGCACGACATACAGATCATACGCGTGGAAGAAAACGGAGATGTAGATTTCGTTCTGTATGGTTACATGAACCGGGGGAATCATGAAGGCTACAGCGGCATTTCTGTATATCATTACAGCAATGACCAAAATGCGGTGGAAGAAAGAGTGTTCATTCCAAGCACAGAATCCTATGACTTTTTAAAGAAGGAGCTGGGAACCCTTTCTTATGTCAGCCAGGACAACCAGTTGTTCCTTTTGTTCGCGGAAAAATTATATCAGGTGGATATTGAGGGAGGAACCTATGAAGTTCTGGAAGAGGGAATAGACAGCGGCAGCTTCGCTGTTTCCCAGACCAATGCCCATGCTGCCTGGCTGGTGACAGAAGGGGAGGATGCGGGAAAGATAAAAATGATCGACTTTGACACCCTTTCTACCCGTTTCATCGAACCGGAAGGCGGCCAGCAGCTTCGCGCACTGGGCTTTATGAATGAGGACCTGGTTTATGGGCTTATTATGGACGGCGATATCACTGTGGATGAGAATGCCCATGTGACAGAAGGTATCCATACACTCAGGATAGAAAGCTTTGACGGCGAATTAAAGAAAGAATACCATGAAGACGGACTGTATATTACAGATATTACCGTGGGAGAGACTATGGCGGAATTTGAGCTTTCTTCAAAGTCTGGAAATGGTTATACTTTCCGAAAAAAAGATAATATTATGAATAACCAGAATACGTCAGCTGCTCAGGTGTCTGTGGAACTGGTATCCGCAGAGAGGACAGGAGTACAGGTGCGTCTCGGGTTTGGGGAAGCTCCCATTACAGATAATCCTCTGGTGTTATCTGCGAAAATACGCAGTGTGGATGAGCATATCATTGCCTTTGACACACAGGTGCCGGATGAAGAACTGTACTATGTATATGCAGGAGGAGGTCTGGACAGTACCTTTACAGATCCGGCGCAGGCAATCCTTCGGGCAGATGAAATGCTTGGCGTTGTTTTAAACAAGGACCAGCAGTATGTGTGGGAACGTGGAAATAAGAGAACAAGGCTTCAGCTTAATATTGAAGATGTTCCGGAAGTGATGCGGACGGGAGTATGGGACGTGCAGCAGCTTCAGGAAGGCCTTGGGGAGGGCGGAACTGTACTGGATCTTTCCGGCTGTACTTTAGACAGTGTTCTTTATGAGGTCAGCGCCCAAAGGGCTGTGATCGCGAAGACGGGATCCAATACAAGCGTGGTAATCATAGGGTATGATGAATACAATACGTACCTTTATGACCCTGCTACAGGGGAAGTGAGCCCCTACGGAATGAATGACAGCACGGCTCTCTTTGAGAATGCCGGAAATGTATTTATCAGTTATATAGAAGCATTAGATCATTAAATTCATATAAGGAGGATGCGGTATATGCAAAAAGAATGGATGGAGAAATTTCAGGAGATTTATGGAAACGGCGGAGATATCCGAAGCTACTTTGCCCCGGGCAGGGTAAATCTGATCGGTGAGCATACGGATTATAGCGGCGGCCATGTTTTTCCCTGCGCCTTAACGATCGGAACTTATGGACTGGCGAGAAAGAGAGAGGACAATAAGCTGCGTTTCTATTCTTTGAATTTTTCCAAGCTGGGAGTGATCGAATCTTCTCTGGAGGATTTGATCCCATCTGAAGAGGCGGGATGGACAAACTATCCGAAAGGGGTTATGTGGACTTTTGAGAAAAGGGGATACAAGCTTCCTTTCGGACTGGACTTCTTTATTTACGGAAATATTCCCAATGGCTCAGGCCTCTCATCTTCTGCCTCTTTGGAAGTACTGACCGGGGTGATGCTTAAGGATCTGTTCGGGTTTTCCGATCTTACCATGCAGGACCTGGCTCTTATCGGCCAGTATTCGGAAAATAATTTTAATGGAATGAACTGCGGCATTATGGATCAGTTTGCAAGTGCCATGGGCAAGAAAGACTGCGCGATCTTCCTGGATACCAGCACATTGGAATTTGAATATGCCCCAGTGAAGCTTCCGGACGCAAAGATCGTTATTACGAACAGCAAAGTAAAGCACAGTCTTGTAGGCTCCGCTTATAACGACAGAAGAAACGAATGTGAAACGGCGCTGAAAGATCTTCAGGGGGTAATGGATATTAAAGCCCTGGGAGAACTTACAGAAGCTGAATTTGAGGCCCATAAGGACGCGATCAAAGATCCTGTATGCCAAAAACGTGCGAAACATGCCGTATACGAGAACCAGAGGACCATTAAAGCAGTAAAAGCATTGAAAGAGGATAAGATAGAGGAATTCGGACGTCTGATGAATGACTCTCACGTGTCTCTTAGGGATGACTATGAGGTTTCCTGCGAAGAGATAGATATACTGGTGGATCTTGCCTGGAAAATGCCGGGAGTGCTTGGTTCACGTATCACCGGAGGCGGTTTTGGCGGATGTACCGTAAGTATTGTAAAAAATGAAGCCGTAGATGCCTTTATCGAAAAAATCGGCAGGGAATATAAGGAAAAAGTAGGCCATGAGGCGGAATTTTATGTAGTGGATATCGGCGATGGGGCAAGAAAGCTTTAAGCATTTGCGGTATTCTAGGATTTCATCCATCTAAATCCATTAAAGGGGGACAGGAAATGTTAAGTGAAAATATAAAGAAGCTGGTTCAGTATGGGATAGAAACAGGTCTTACGCCAGCCTGCGAAAAAATATATACCACAAATCTTTTGTTGGATATTTTTAAAGAAGAGGAATATCAGGAGCCGGAAGAAGAATACAGCGAGATCTCACTGGAGGAGGTTTTAAAGGAGCTGATTGACGAAGGGGTAAAAAGAGGTCTGACAGAGGACAGCATTGTATACCGGGATCTGTTTGACACCAGACTGATGAACTGCCTGATGCCGAGGCCAGCTCAGGTTCAGAAAGAATTTTGGGACAGATATCAGACAAGTCCCAGAGAAGCTACTGATTATTTCTATAAGCTAAGCCAGGACAGCGACTATATACGGCGCTATCGTGTGAAAAAAGATCAAAAATGGACAGTGGAAAGTGAATACGGAGAAATCGACATCACCATTAATCTGTCCAAGCCCGAGAAGGATCCAAAGGCCATCGCCGCAGCTAAAACCGCCAAGGCAAGCAGCTATCCCAAATGTCTTCTCTGCCCGGAGAATGAAGGATATGCGGGAAGAGTAAATCATCCTGCCAGAGAAAACCACAGGATTATCCCTCTTACCATTAATGACAGTCCCTGGGGATTTCAGTACTCCCCTTATGTATACTATAATGAGCACTGCATTGTATTTAACTGCAAACATACACCTATGAAAATCGAGAGGAATACTTTTATAAAGCTCTTTGACTTTGTGAAGTTGTTTCCCCATTATTTCCTTGGCTCGAATGCGGACCTGCCTATTGTAGGCGGCTCTATTTTAAGCCATGACCATTTCCAGGGAGGGCATTATACTTTTGCCATGGCTAAAGCGCCTATGGAGAAAATGGTAACTATACCCGGATATGAGGATGTGGAGGCGGGAATCGTAAAATGGCCTCTTTCCGTACTGCGTATCCGCCATAAAGATGAAAAACGCCTAGTGGATCTTGCCGCACATGTTTTGGAGGTGTGGAGAGGCTATACGGATGAAGAAGCGTTTATTTTCGCTGAGACAGACGGTGAGCCGCATAATACCATCACGCCTATCGCGCGGAAAGTGGGAGACATGTATGAACTGGATCTGACTCTGCGGAACAACATTACCACAGAGGAACATCCCCTGGGAGTGTACCATCCCCATGCCCAGTATCATCATATAAAGAAAGAGAATATCGGTCTGATCGAGGTAATGGGACTGGCGGTGCTGCCTGCCCGCCTGAAGGAAGAGCTGGAGCTTTTGGAAGAATATATCCTTGAAGGAAAGGATATCGCGTCTAATGATAAAATCGAAAAGCACGCAGCCTGGGCCGCAGAATTCATTCCCAAGTATGACAAGCTTGATAAAGATAATATTAAAGAAGTGCTTCGAAAAGAAGTCGGCAATGTATTTATCCATGTTCTTGAGGATGCGGGCGTATATAAATGTACAGAAGAAGGGCGGAAGGCCTTTTTGAAATTTATCTCAGCCCTTTGACGCTGTATATTTTCATAAATACGAAAAATCTGAGCTTATCCATGACTGTTAAAAGGCCCTTTGGATAAGCTCTTTTTCTATCGGCAAAAAAAACAAAAATTTTTTTATTTTCCATGCAATAAAATGGGGGTTTTATGCATTATATAAGTAGAAGGGTATAGAAAACAGAAATAATTCCCAATTTAGCCAATTGCAATGGGAGAAGGAATCCTTTATACTTATTTATGTATCTGACGGCCGAAAAGCCCGGACGGACTTTACATGTATAACATAAGCGCAGTTTTAGTTAAGGAGAATTTATGGATAATAAGAAAAAACAAAAAAGGATAAGAGCGAAATTGGTTTGCTGGTTCATGACGGCGATGATGCTGGCCGGATCCGCAGAGGTGTCAGCCGCTTCTTTTTCAGCGGGAGAGAGTGCCCAGGAGATGTTCAGCTCCGGTGAAGATACAGGCAGTGTTTCCGCACAGACAGATACAGGAAGCGTGGAAGCATTTTCAGATGCTGCTTCTTCAGACAGTACGGCAGAAGTGCCGGCAGAGGATACGGAAAATGACGCAGGGCTTTCCGATTCGGATACGGAAGTGTTTTCCGCAGAAGAGGAGGAAACTCTTTTAGGAGCAGGTACGGAGCTTCAGGTGGGAGATCCGGTAAGAGTGACCTTTGCAGATAATTCAGGTAATCCATACGGAAGCGATATGGATATTATAACGAAAATGGGAGAATCTTTTGTCCTTCCTCAGGTACCTGATTCCCAGGGACTGGAAGGCAGCGGATGGAAGCTGGCCCTTGATACGCCGGATGAGGATGCCATTGTGCTGGAAGCCGGAGAAGAATTTTCATTGTCGCCAGATGAAGATATTGACAACTACATCATAGACGGGGTGCTTACTCTTTACGCAGTACAGGGAGAACGCCTTTATACGGTGAATTTTTATAATAATAGCGGAACCGCTTTGTTTTCCGGAGGACAGATGAAGGTCACGAAAGGGACGACCATCATCATGCCGGATTACCCAAACAGTAAATATGTAAACTTCGGCTGGACCACTACAAAAGGCGGAAGAACGGTAGAATACGAATTCGGTGAGAAATATACAGTAAGTGGAAATATGGACTTTTATATCATCCGTTATGCCACTTCCAGCACAGCCACGGTAAACTTTACGAATCCTTCAGGACAGCAGAATTCTACGTTTAAAGCCCTGACTGCTGTGGTGGTAAAGGGGAATTCCATTAAACTTCCTTCTGTGCCTGCGGTCAGCGGATACACCGCCCTTGGCTGGTCCACCAAAAAAAATGCCACTACGCCTATGTACCTGGCAGGAAGAACCCTAACGATAAAAAAAGATACGACTTTATACGCAGTCCGTAAAAAAGTAGCCACCTATACGGTTACCTTTAATAACAACAGCGGGACAAGTACAAGCTCCGCTTATAAAAAACTGAATCAAAAAGTGGCAAGAAACAGTTACCTTATCCTTCCGGATCTACCTGATGCCACCGGCTATGTAAATCTTGGCTGGACTACCACGAAAAACGGAAAAAAGCCTCTTTATAAAGAAGGAGCCCGGGTAAAAATCACAAAGAATACGAAATTTTACACTGTGCGCCGCAAGAGCAATTATTATACGGTTACTTTCTATTTGGGCAATGGAGGAAGCAACAGTACCTATAAGAGCCTGCAGATGAGAGTGGAGGAAGGCACGAAGATCACCCTTCCAAGTGTTCCGGACAGGGACGGTTATGTGAACCTTGGCTGGACTACCACGAAAAACGGCACTTCTGTCACCAATCGGGCAGGTACGAAATACAGTGTGACGAAAAATACAGCTTTTTATGCTGTCCAGAGCAAGGAGGTAACGGTAACACTGCACTACAATACCGGAGCGATTTACCGGACCGTGCAGGTAGGGGAGGGAGACAGCCTGGAGCTTCCGGGAATGACGGCGAATCCTCCTTATACAATGATGGGATGGTCCACTGTGCCGAACCAGACCGCATCGCCGCAGTACGAGGTGGGAGAGACGATTGAGGTAGACCAGGCTATGCATCTGTATGCAGTCATATTTAATCGTAATTATGAACCGGATATCAGTGCGGATAATCTTTCTCAGGCGGATCTGCGCAGATATGAACAGATCATCTTTGTGGGAGATTCTAGGACACACCGGATGGAAAGCACTCTGCTTAATCAGTTCGGAACGCTCCTTACCCAGGGCGTGACCTTTATCAGTCAGGAAGGCGGCGGTCTTTCATGGCTGCAGTCTACAGGCTATACACAGCTGATGCAGGCGGTTGGAAACAGTTCGTCCGGGATCCTGGCTAAGCCTACAGTAGTTATCTTTAATTTAGGCGTAAACGATCTGGGCAGCAGCTCCAGTTATATTTCTTACATGAAAGAACTGGGAGAGGAGCTTGAGGAAAAAGGATGCATCCTTTACTATATGTCCGTAAATCCGGTAAATGACAGGCTGATTCAGGCAAGCGGCAAGCCGTCCAGGCCGGAGGCAAGCGTAAGAAGCTTTAATGCAGCCATCAAATCCGGACTCTGCAGCAGCGGCCTATACACTTATATTGATACCTACACGTATTTAATGAACACAGGCTATGGGACGGATGCAAGTACTACAGGCGTAGACAGCGGCATAGACGATGGCCTGCATTATACCACGAAAACATATAAGAGGATTTACCAGTACTGCATGGAATTGCTGAATTCTGTTTAAGAAAACAGATAAGAGGCTGCCAGGAAGAATATTATTCCCGGCGGCCTCTTATTTTATGGTCTTTTATTCCCGCGAGCAACGAGCCAAGCGGACATGATTACACGTATATTCGGCAGGTTTTTGAAATAACATTTTAAAAACTTTTTCTTATTGAGAAAAAAAGTCAATAAAAGTTATTTACTTCTAATTAAAGTTAGACTATATTAACATATATAGAAATAAAGTTATGAAGTAAATTTCCACATCTATCATTATTGACGCAGCCAACGTACTCCGTGAGTAAAGTGTGTCAGATAGGAGGAATTATACAGGAAAGTAATTTGAAAAGCATTGCCATTGGAAATGGAGGACTGATACATAGTGCAGGATGTTTTAAAACAGAGCAAGGAGCAGGACTCTGTGAACTACAGAAGAACCAAAATGCAGAAGGAGTTAGTGCTGCAGAAGCTGAAAGAACAGGGATGCAGAATTACAAAGCAGCGGGTAATGCTTCTGGATATTATCCTGGAAGAAGAGTGTTCCTGCTGTAAAGAGATATATTACCGGGCTTCCAGGCTTGACCCGAAAATCGGTTCCGCCACGGTCTACCGAATGGTAAATACTCTGGAAGAAATTGGAGCGATCAGCAGAAAAAATATGTACAGGATCGTCTGTGATTCCGGATGTGAAACAGAGGAAGCTTGTACGATTAAACTGGAAAACGGAACTGTACATCATCTTTCTGCAAAGGCTTGGAATGACGTGATTACAGCAGGGATGAAAGCGGAAGGTTATATTCACGGCGAAAAGATAAAAAGTGTAGAAGTGCAGTCCTGCGGCTGCAATGGCTGAACTTAGCTGTGGATGAGTATGAAACCTACAATTTCAGTTTTCGTCAGGTGAAAAGGGTTTTACATGGTTTCGCAGTGCCTCAAAACTTTGGGAACTGATTACATGCTCTATCCTGCAGGCGTCTTTTGCAGCAGTATCGGCGTCTACTCCCAGGCGGGTAAGCCAGGAGGTCAGCAATGTGTGGCGCTCATAGATTCGGTCAGCGATTTCCTTTCCGGTTTTGGTCAGCGTAATGTAGCCTTTTGGAGAAACAAGGATATACCCGCTGTTTTTCAGTTTTTTCATTGCTACGCTGATGCTGGGCTTTTTAAAATTCAGTTCAGCAGCAATGTCAACGGAACGGACAACAGGGAGCTGCTTGCTGAGAATGAGTATTGTTTCCAGATAATTTTCAGCGGATTCGTTTGTGTGCATAGAAGTACCTCGTTTTTGTTTTATAATAATACAGGCGGGATGCAAAAATAAGGTAAAAAGTTCTTAAGCTGTTTTATCACCAGCACTGTATAAGATAGATCAATTGTCAGGTTTCTATTATAGCATAGTACAAGGGGGAAAGCGAGCTTTCTGATAAAAATGGGAAAATATTCTTGACAGATACAGAGTGTTAGCTTATACTAACAACGAGATGTATAAATGAGAAAAAGACAGTAAAAGGGATACGGCTTACTGATATAAGAGTAGTCAGGAGGAATGAGGATATGAATTTACTTGATGCGATAGAAGGCGAAGAATATACCATAAAAAATATTGCCACAGACGATGAGGAAATGGAAGCTTTTTTGTTTTCTCTGGGGTGCTACAGTGGTGAGCCCATCACGGTGGTTTCCCATCTGAAAGGCGGCTGTGTGGTTTCCATTAAGGATGGACGATATAATATTGATACTGATCTAGCGAAAGCTATTTCAATATAAAAATGGTGATTTTTATCGCCGTTTTTTTACCAGCTAGAATTAGTTAAAACTAATTCTAATTAGCGATATCTAATTTTTATTTGAGGGAAAAGGAGGAACTATTGGATTATGAGGATTGCTTTTGCGGGAAATCCCAACAGCGGAAAAACAACCATGTATAATGCCCTCACCGGTCGAAACGAACGTGTGGGAAACTGGGCTGGCGTTACGGTTGAAAGAAAGGAAAGTCTGATCAAAAAGAATTACTACAGCACAGGAGAGGAACTGATCGCAGTGGATCTTCCCGGTGCATATTCTATGTCGCCTTTCACCTCTGAGGAGAGTATTACAAGCGGCTATGTGAAAAATGAAAATCCGGATGCTATTATCAATATCGTGGACGCTACGAACTTAAGCCGAAGCCTGTTTTTTACCACACAGCTTCTGGAACTGGGTATTCCGGTAGTCGTAGCCCTGAATAAGAGCGATGTTACGGAAAAGAAACAGACGAAGATTGATGAAAAGCTTTTGTCTGAGAAGCTTGGCTGTCCGGTTATTAAGACAATTTCCACTTCCGCAGGCCATGAAGGACTGAAAGAAGTAGTAAACGCGGCCGCTGCTTTGAAGGGGAAAGGACAGAAGGCCCCGTATGTGCAGGCTGACATTAATCTGAAAGACAAGGCTGCGGTAGAGGCGGCAGACAGAAAGCGCTTTGAATTTGTCAATGGCATTGTAAAACAAGTAGAAAAGCGTAAGGTGTTTACAAAGGATAAAAACGTACAGGATAAAATTGACAGTATCATTACACATAAGATCATCGGTATTCCAATCTTTGCGGCGATCATCTTCCTTGTATTTTATATATCACAGACTACTGTGGGTACTTGGATCGCAGACTGGCTGGTTGCCTGGATTGAAACTTTCCAGGGCTGGGTAGGCGGATTGATGGAAAATGCCAATCCTCTTTTATATGCCCTTTTAGTAGATGGTATCATCGGCGGTGTTGGTGCGGTAGTAGGCTTCCTGCCGTTGGTAATGGTAATGTATTTCCTGATCGCTCTGTTGGAGGACTGCGGTTATATGGCCCGCGCCACAGTAGTGCTTGACCCGATCTTTAAGCGCGTTGGTCTTTCTGGAAAATCCGTAATTCCTATGGTTATTGGTACCGGATGCGCGATCCCGGGAGTTATGGCATGCCGTACCATCCGAAATGAAAGAGAACGGAGAACAACGGCTATGCTTACACCATTTATGCCCTGCGGTGCCAAGATCCCAGTAATCGCACTGTTTGCCGGAGCCTTTTTTGCAGATGCATGGTGGGTATCTGCTACCATGTATCTGGTAGGTATTGTGCTGGTTCTTT
This sequence comes from Candidatus Blautia faecavium, assembly GCA_019118425.1. Classification (GTDB taxonomy): domain Bacteria; phylum Bacillota; class Clostridia; order Lachnospirales; family Lachnospiraceae; genus Blautia_A; species Blautia_A faecavium. Next base: position 16,701 of record DWYZ01000201.1, read on the forward strand.
TAGGCGCTCTTCTTGTGAAAAAGATCACAGGACAGAAATACAGAAAGTCTTTCTTTATCATCGAGCTTCCGGAATATAAGATCCCAAGCCTGAAGAGAGCGCTTGTATCCATGCTGGAGCGTGGAAAAGCATACATCATAAAAGCAGGAACTATCATCCTGGTGTGCAATACAGTGGTACAGATCATGCAGAGCTTTAACTGGCAGTTCCAGTTAGTGGAAGAAGGAGCAGAGGGAACCTCTATCCTGGCTTCTGTAGCTCATCCGTTTGCTATTCTGTTTATTCCTCTTGGGTTTGGCGTATGGCAGCTTGCAGCTGCAGCTATCACCGGATTTATCGCAAAGGAAAACGTAGTTGGTACGCTTGCGGTTGTTTATGGTGTTACCAACCTGATCGACACAGATGAGCTGGCGCTGGTTGGAAGCGGAAATGAAGTAGCAGCAATCATGGGTCTTACGAAAGCGGCTGCTCTTGCCTACCTGATGTTCAACCTTTATACACCGCCGTGCTTTGCGGCACTGGGAGCTATGAACTCAGAGATGAAGAGCGGAAAATGGCTGTTCGGAGGTATTTGTCTCCAACTTGCCACAGGATATACGGTTGCCTTCGCGGTATACCAGATCGGCACATTGATCACCACTGGTTCTCTTGGAACAGCTTTTGTTCCGGGACTTATCGCGGTCATTGTATTTGCCCTGATCATTCTGTGGAGAATACGTAAATCAGATACGGAATTTGCGGCAGAATATAGTTTGCATACATAATGCGAAAATTGAAATAGGTAACTGGCGGTGGGCAAGGCGGCTAAGCTTTGCCTGCCGCTTCCTGTTAAAAAAGGAGTTAGAATAAATGGAAAATCTTGTTGCGGCGGTTATTCTCATACTTATAGTGGGAGGAGCGGCTGCTTATCTGGTCAAGGCTAAAAGAAGCGGAGTGAAATGTGTAGGATGCCCTGCCGGAGGAAGCTGTTCCAGCAGCCGGAAGACGAAAAAGAAAAAATTAAGCGGACCGGTACTTGGAAAGAAGACTATAAAAATTACAGGAATGGAATGTGCTCATTGCGCGCAAAGCGTTACAGAAAGCCTGAATCAGATCGAGGGCATCCGCGCAAAGGTGGATCTCTCGGATGGAAAAGCCGTGGTGTCTTATGACCGGGAGGTAGAAGATGAGGTCTTAAAGGCGGCGGTGGAGAAGGCTGGCTTTGCCGTTGTTTCTATTACTGCCTGAAAAAAAATCTTGTACGGCAGAGGAATAAAGCGGAATTACGGCGTTAAAGAGAATGTTTATCAATAAAGAGAGTTAGAGTTGACTATCTTAAAAAATAGTTGTTATTCTGGGTATGCAACCTAGGAGAAAATATTGTGTAAAAAGGAAGTGATGTAGCTGTGAAACAACACAGATTCTGGGCATGGGCAGCTGTCTTTTGCTTTGTAATGGTATTCTATACAGGCTACAAACATAAATAGAACGGAGGTATGACATATGTTAGATTGCTTTAAATGTTTAGATATGAAAAAAACAGGAATTTTTGCCGCAGGGGTGCTGTTCGGCACGGCAGGCATTAAGATTTTGTCCAGCAAAGACGCGAAAAAGGTTTACACAAATTGTACGGCAGCAGTTTTACGGGCGAAAGAGTGCGTAATGAAAACCGCAAACACTATTCAGGAGAATGCGGAGGATATTTATGAAGAGGCCAAAGTCATTAATCAGGAAAGAGCAGCTATGGCGGAAGCGGAAGTATGCGAAGATGAAAATGAAGACGCAGAGGCAAAAGAACAGTGAAATTTATCATAAAACATGAAACAAAAGGACGCATTCGTGTCCATATGGCGCAGAAGACAATGACCTGCCGGCAGGCGGATACACTGCTTTACTATTTGACTAAGGCATCCTGTGTAACGAAGGCCAAGGTCTATGACCGGACGGGAGACGCAGTGATCTTTTATTCTGGAGACAGAAAAGAAGTCCTTGCCTTACTTAAAAAGTTTAACTGCGAAAATACAGAGGTACCCTCAGAGGTTCTGGAAAATTCCGGAAGAGAACTAAATGAGGCATATAAAGAAAAACTGATCGGAAAGGTTCTGCTGCGCTATGCAGGAAAGCTGTTCGTGCCTGCTCCCCTGCGGGCAATATATATCAGCTTGAAATCCATAAAATACCTGTATAAAGGAGTGCGCTGCCTTTGCAAAAGAAAGATAGAAGTTCCGGTCTTAGATGCCACTGCCATTGCCGTGTCTGTGCTTCGAAATGATGTGGACACTGCCAGCTCGGTCATGTTCCTTTTAGGAATCGGCGAACTTTTAGAGGAGTGGACTCATAAGAAATCCGTGGATGATCTGGCCCGGACAATGTCCCTGAACGTGAGCAAGGTATGGCTCTTAAGGGAAGATCAGGAGATCCTCGTACCCGTATCTAAAGTAAAGGCGGGAGATCAGGTTGTTATCCATATGGGCAATGTGATTCCCTTTGACGGGATTGTAACAGAGGGGGAGGCTATGGTAAACCAGGCCTCCCTTACAGGGGAATCCGTACCTGTACGCAAAGTAAGAGAAAACGCTGTGTACGCAGGAACAGTGGTGGAAGAAGGAGAGCTTACCATTACAGTAAAACAAGCAGGAGGTTCCAGCAGATTTGAAAAGATCGTGACTATGATCGAAGAATCGGAAAAGCTGAAATCTGCTCTGGAAAGCAAGGCGGAGCATCTGGCGGACAGACTGGTTCCTTATATGCTTGGGGGAACGGCCCTTACTTACCTTGTTACCAGAAATGTCACAAAGGCTCTTTCTGTATTGATGGTGGACTTTTCCTGCGCGTTAAAGCTGGCCATGCCGATTTCCGTGCTTTCCGCTATCCGTGAGGCAAGCACTTACCGCATTACGGTAAAAGGCGGAAAATACCTGGAAGCTGTGGCAGAGGCGGATACCATTGTATTTGATAAAACAGGAACGCTCACCAAAGCAAAACCCACAGTAATGGAGGTGATCTCCTTCAATGAACAGGATCCGGATGAACTTTTGCGGATCGCGGCCTGTATGGAGGAACATTTCCCGCATTCCATGGCAAACGCGGTAGTGAATGCGGCAAAAGAAAAGAAGCTTTCACATGAAGAAATGCACTCCAAGGTGGAATACGCAGTAGCCCACGGTATTTCTACCACGATTGAAGGGAAAAAGGCGATAATCGGAAGCTATCATTTTGTATTTGAAGATGAGAAATGCCGGATTCCAGAGGGAATGGAAGAGAAATTTGAAAACCTTCCTCCAGAGTACTCCAGGCTGTATCTGGCCATTGAGGGAAGCCTTGCCGCAGTCATCTGCATTGCGGACCCGCTGCGGGAGGAGGCGCCGGATGCACTTCGTATGCTGCGGGAAGCAGGGATCTCTAAAATCGTTATGATGACAGGCGACAGCGAACAGACTGCTGCATCTATCGCCGCTAAGGTAGGGGTGGACGAATATTATTCTGAAGTCTTGCCCCAGGACAAGGCCAGGTTCGTGGAACAGGAAAAGGCGAAAGGGAAAAAGGTCATAATGGTAGGAGACGGGATCAATGATTCTCCGGCTCTCTCGGCGGCAGACGCAGGCATAGCCATCAGCGACGGAGCGGAACTTGCCAGGGAAATCGCAGACATCACCATTGGCGCGGAGGAACTGTATCAGATAGCCGTTTTAAAAAGGCTGGGAGACAGTCTGATGAAACGGATACATAAAAATTATCGTGTTATTGTAGGGTTTAATTCCGCTTTGATATTTTTAGGCGTAGGAGGAATCCTGCAGCCTACTGCATCGGCTTTGCTCCATAATACATCTACCCTTGCCATCAGCCTGAAAAGTATGCAGAATCTGCTTCCAAGATAAAAAACATACGCAGTAAATGTGTGGTTTGTGTATGGCGCGAAATTAAAAAGGCTTCTAATGAGGAAATATGTCATTAGGAGCCTTGACTATTTTAGGAAAGTTTGTTATGATTAACTTAAAGTTAGATAATACTAACTCAAGGAGGAGATATGACACAGGAAGTATTTGAGATCGTCAAAGGTATGGACTTAAAAAATATCGAGACACAGCTTGCCCTTCAATGTGCGCCCCTGCTTACCGGGATAAAAGTATCGAATTTGCTGATCGTCCCTTTAAGCAATGAAAAGATGGTAAGAGGGCTGCTTAGAAAAACAGGAATTTCCTGTTATCGCCTTTTAAATACAGGGAAAAAGATCACGTTTCTTCTGTTCCGCAGAAAACAGCTGGAGGCTTTTCTGGAAGATCAGGAAGCCAGGGAAGTACTTAAGGAACAGGGATACGAAAGATTTACCCTGGGAGGGATCCTGGCTGACTTTCAGAAACGTTATCAGGAATATAAGGACGGTATTCTGCCGTTTCCTCATGAGATGGGGATCCTTTTAGGGTATCCTATTGAGGACGTCACAGGGTTTATACATAATAAAGGAAAGAATTATTTATATTCCGGGTATTGGAAAGTGTACGGCAATATTCATGAGAAATTAGATTTGTTCCAGCGCTACCAGAAAGCTAAAGAGACTTTGATACAGCTTCTTGCTTCCGGGTTCAGCATGGAGTCGATCATCGAAAGTTATGGAAAAAATGAGCTGCAAAATGCAGCTGTCTAGAGAAGGAAAATTTAGAAGTAAACTTCTGAATTTACTATTATAAAAACAGTACACTAGCGAGGAGGAAAAGTGTGAAAGAAAACTTTCACATCTGCCATTATTGACTCAGCAAGTGCGTCAGAAAGGAGAAAACATGAACAAGATCACTGTAGTATATTGGTCACAGTCCGGAAACACAGAGGCAATGGCCGAAGCCATTGGCAAAGGGATTGAGCAGGGCGGAAAAGAAGCAGAGGTAGTTGTGGTAGGCGAGGCTTCCATCGACAGCCTGAAGGAAGCGGATGTTTTCGCTTTAGGGTGCCCGGCTATGGGGGATGAGGTCCTGGAGGAAGATGAGATGGAACCCTTTGTAGCTCAGGTGGAAGGCTTTGCTTCAGGTAAGAATATCGCGCTGTTCGGATCCTATGGATGGGGTGATGGACAGTGGATGAGAGAATGGGTGGAACGCATGACAAATGCAGGCGCCAAAGTAGTAAATGGAGAAGGGCTTATGTGCCAGGAGGAACCAGATGAGGATACCATCCAAAGCTGTATCGATCTGGGAAAACAGCTGGCTTCCATGTGATAGATGTCGTTTCCTTTTTTTAAGTATCCCTTTAAAAACGGATCCGCCGGGGAATTTCGGTGTTCCCCGGATGGATCCGTTTTCTGTATAAAAATAAAAAAGTTACATGTCACACCCGAACCATGAATTTGTTGCATGGTTACGGGCCAGCATGATTCAACATGCAATTTGGCTAAAGCGAAGTGAACTTTAAATACCAAATTGCCAGTTGCTGGTCATCGTGTGACCAGTAACATAAAAAAGCGGAATGCCGGAAATGCCGGACGAGCAAGAGTTAAGTGTTGAAAATCGGCGTTTGAGATGATAGAATAAAAAATTAAGGGAAGAAAGGGGAGATGGAGGATGTCAAAAGAAACAGTGCGGATCAGGACGGTTCAGGAAGGGGATATAGAAAAACTCCTTTTTATTTATGCTCCCTATGTAAAAAAGACAGCCATTACCTTTGAGTATGAAGTTCCCTCCCTGGAGGAGTTTGCCGGGAGAGTCCGGCATACTTTAGAAAAATACCCATATTTCGTGGCTGAGGCAGAGACGGAAATCCTGGGTTATGCCTATGCAGGACCTTTTCATGAAAGAGCGGCTTATGAATGGTCCTGCGAGATGAGCATTTATCTGCGCCAGGACAGCAAGCGCCAGGGAATCGGAAGGCTGCTTTATGAAACCCTGGAGAAGACACTGAAAGCCCAAAACATCCTGAACCTTTACGCCTGCATTGCCTATCCCCAGACAGAGGACGAATATCTGACCAGGGACAGTGTAAGATTTCATGAGCGTATGGGGTATCATTTGATCGGAGAATTCCATCAGTGCGGCTATAAGTTCGGGCGCTGGTATGACATGGTATGGATGGAAAAACACCTTGGAAATCATAAGGCAGATCCGCCTAAGGTATGTTCTTTTTGCGAAATTTACTCCTTGCATGAACACGCGGAATAGTCTATACTATAAGGCGAAACGGATGTTTGCGGCATCCGCTTTGCCTTATTTTGGTTTCCCTTGTAAAAAGGGCCGCTATTTGAAGCAGAAGAATAATGAGGAAAGAGGAATAGATTATGAAGCTTACCACAGTAAAAGAAATTTACAGAGAAAGAGAAAAATTTCTCGACAAAGAAGTCACAGTAGGAGGATGGGTACGCAGTGTCAGAGACTCTAAAACCTTTGGGTTCATTGTGCTCCATGACGGATCCTTTTTTGAGACTTTGCAGATCGTTTATCATGATTCCATGGATAATTTTGCAGAGATCAGTAAATTAAACGTGGGAGCTGCTATCATTGTAAAGGGTACCCTTGTGGCTACTCCTCAGGCGAAACAGCCCTTTGAGATCCAGGCGTCTCAGGTGACTGTAGAAGGAGGATCTGCACCGGATTATCCTCTTCAGAAGAAACGTCACAGTATGGAATATTTAAGGACTATTACCCATCTCCGTCCCAGAACGAATACGTTCCAGGCTGTTTTCCGGGTACGCTCCCTGTGCGCGTATGCCATTCATCAGTTTTTCCAGGAAAGAGGGTTTGTATATGTGCATACGCCTCTTATTACAGGAAGCGACTGTGAAGGCGCAGGAGAAATGTTCCGGGTTACTACCCTGGATGCGAAGAATCCGCCTCTGGATGAAAACGGAAACGTGGATTTCAGCCAGGATTTCTTTAATAAAGAGACCAACCTCACCGTCAGCGGACAGCTGAACGGGGAAACCTTTGCCCAGGCGTTTAGGAACATTTATACCTTTGGCCCCACTTTCCGGGCGGAAAATTCCAATACCACCCGTCATGCGGCGGAATTCTGGATGATCGAGCCGGAGTGCGCTTTCGCGGATCTGAACGATAATATGGATCTTGCGGAATCCATGCTGAAATACATCATCCGCTATGTGCTGGAAAATGCGCCGGAGGAAATGAATTTCTTCAATTCTTTTGTGGATAAGGGGCTTCTGGATCGTCTGAATCATGTGATGAATTCAGAGTTTGGCCATGTGACTTACACGGAGGCCATAGAGCTTCTTGAGAAAAATAACGATAAATTCGACTATAAAGTATTCTGGGGCTGCGATCTGCAGACGGAACATGAGCGCTACCTGACAGAAGAAATTTTTAAAAAACCGGTATTTGTCACAGATTATCCAAAGGAGATCAAGGCGTTTTACATGAAGCTTAATGAAGATAACAAGACAGTGGCCGCTATGGACTGCCTGGTTCCCGGCATCGGAGAGATCATTGGAGGAAGCCAGAGAGAGGACGATTACAATAAGCTGAGGGCACGTATGGATGAGCTTGGACTGAAGGCAGAGGACTATGATTTTTATCTGGATCTGCGCAAGTATGGCTCTACACGTCATTCCGGCTTTGGTCTTGGATTTGAGAGGTGCGTGATGTACCTTACCGGAATGGGGAACATCCGTGACGTGATCCCGTTCCCGAGAACAGTAAATAACTGTGAATTATAATGAAAGAAGGGTATTATGAGATTTATTCATCTTGCAGATGTACATTTAGGGGCAGTTCCGGATAAGGGCTGCCCATGGAGCAGTAAGCGGGAGGAAGAAATCTGGGAAACATTCCGCCGGGTGATCGCTGATATCAGCAATGCCCCGGTGGATTTGTTATTTATTGCAGGAGATTTGTTCCACCGTCAGCCCCTCCTTAAAGAACTGAAAGAAGTAAATTATCTGTTTTCTACTATACCCCGGACGAAAGTATTTTTAATGGCAGGGAATCATGATTATCTGAAGCAGGGCTCCTTTTACCGGGACTTCCAGTGGGAGCCTAACGTGGTCTTTTTTGACCAGGAGAAGGTGACCTGTGCGGGAGACGAGGAACTGGGAGTTTATGTATACGGCATGAGCTACCACAGCCAGGAGATCCGGGAGAATATTTATGATGAAGTGAAACCCATAGACAAAAAGGGATTTCATGTCCTGCTGGCCCATGGAGGAGACGAAAAGCATATTCCCATGGATATAGCGGCTATTGCCGGCGCAGGATTTGATTATATAGCGCTGGGGCATATACACAAGCCTCAGACTTTGATCAAGGATATGGCGGCCTATGCAGGGACTTTGGAGCCTATAGACAGAAATGATCTGGGACCTCACGGCTATGTGGAAGGCCGCTATGAGGAAGGCCGTGTAAAAACGAATTTTGTTCCTTTTGCATGCCGTTCCTATCAGCAGCTTCTTCTTACTATCAGGGAGGATTCCACCCAGTTTTCTCTGGAAGAGATGTTAAAGACGGATATTATGAAACGGGGCGGAAGAAATATTTACCGGGTGATCCTGCAGGGAGTGCGGGCTCCGGAATTTATGATCATGACAGAACGGCTTAAGGTGTACGGAAATATCACGGAGGTTTTGGATGAGACTCGTCCTGCCTATGATCTGGAAGAACTGCTTGTGCAGTACAGAGGAACGCTGATCGGCGATTATATCGAATATTTTCTGGATAAAAAGAGAACCTCAGTGGAGGAGAAGGCGCTTTATTATGGGCTGCAGGCATTACTGGAGACCAGCAGATGACGGAGAAAGAAAATGAGGATCAAAGGACTGACAATAAAAAATTTTGGAAAAATCCATGATAAAGAAATAAAGCTTTCCCCAGGCATTAACGTGCTGTACGGAGAAAACGAAAGCGGAAAGACCACAGTGCACACGTTTATAAAATCCATGCTTTACGGTATCACGAGGATGCGGGGAAGAGCGGCGAAAAATGATAACTATGCAAAATATGAACCATGGGAGAATTCTGCGGTTTATGGCGGTACCCTGTGGTTTGAAATAGACGGCAGAACCTATCGTTTATCTAGAAATTTTCATAAGGAGAATCCGTCCAGTGAATTTTTATGTGAGGACAGCGGAGAGCTTCTGGATGTGGAAAAAGGAGACCTGGAAGTAGTTCTGGATGGAGTCAGTGAGGCGGTTTATGATAATACCGTATCCATTGCCCAGTTAAAAAGTGTGACAGGGCAGGAACTGGTCCGGGAGCTGCAGAATTATATGGCTAGTTACCAGGGGACAGGGGATAATGCGGTGGATTTAGGCAGAGCTTCGCAGATGCTTAAAATGACCAGAAAAGGATACCAGACACAAAAAGAAAGGCGAGAGAAAGAAATGGAGAAGACCCGGGAAAAACTTGCTTCCGGGTTGGAATTTTTACAGGAAGATATGGAGAAGCTGAGAGAGAGACGGGATAACGTGTCCTCCCAGGAAGAACAGCTTCACATGGTAGACGGAGAGGAAGACGGGAGTGCTATTCTGGACCGGCGTGTCCAGGCTGTAGAACGAAAACGCTGGGGGACGATCTTTGGGATGGCTTTGGGGATACTCCTTGCTGTTGGAGGAAACGCGGCAGCGGATATTTTAGCGCCTCAGCTTCTATACCTTAGGGTTTTGGCGGGAGTCCTGGGGGCGGTAATTTTTGTTGTCTCGCTTCTCTCTTATAAAAAGCAAAGCCGGGAGCTGAACAAGAGAAGGCGCATGAAAACCAGATGGATGCAAAAGCAGGAAAAGCTTCGGTGGAGCAAGGAGAATATCCTGGGAGAGCTCGCGCAGCGCGCTACCGCTTATGAAAATCTTCAGGAAGAGTACAGAGAGTGTACCGAGGCCCTTGGGTATCCTTCCAATGAAGATATGGAGATCCAGGCCCTGAACCTCGCCATGGAAACCATCGACAGTCTGTCGGGCACTATTTATAAAAGAGTAGGGACGAGGCTTAAAGAAAGGACATCTCAGATCTTAAGCGAGATCACCGGAGGAAAATATCAGGAAGTCCTGATGGATTCAGAATTTAAGATAAAGGTGAATACCCAGGACCGGGCCGTAGCACTGGAGCGGCTCAGCAGAGGAACCATAGAACAGATATACTTTGCCCTGAGAATGGCGGCGGGAGAACTGCTCTGCAAAGGAGAGCCATTCCCGGTGATCTTAGACGATGTATTTGGGATGTATGATGAAGACCGCCTTGGAGCAGTATTGAAATGGATCTATAAGGAAAAACGGCAGGTCATCATCAGCACCTGCCATAAAAGAGAAATGCAGATACTTGAAAAAAATGGAATTCCTTTCCAAAAGATCCTTCTGTAAGCTTTAAATGCCAAATTGCTTTGTTGCTGGTCGATGTATGACCAATAACATCAGAAAGATGGGAGATCATATGAAAGAAAAGCTGAGAATTTTGGGAATGGCAGCCTTGACTCTTGCTCTGGCGGCTATGATCGCTGGCTTCTGGTTTTTTGTAGGGAAGCAGGCGGCCAAGGAGCAGGAAAGAGAGGAAGCTTTGGCCATTGATGCCATGTATGTAGAGATTGGAAGCCATGGAGACTACATGTTTGTAAATGTTGATACAGAAACACCGTTTACAGCAGAATTTCCCACGGGACAGGTATTTCGGGAGAATGGGGAGAAGCTTTCACGGGAACAAATTTCTACAGGGGATGTATTCCGGATTTATGGAGACGGCGCTATGACCATGTCCCTTCCGGCCCAGTATCCGGGAGTGACAAGGATGGTCCGCATAAAATATGGTTCCCCTGAGGATGCAGAACAGTACAATGAGATATTGGAACAATTTAAAACAGATCCTATTTATACTCAGGAAGAGGGGATTATCCCTCCTGAATAAAAATAAGAAGATACGTTTTTGAAAAAATAGAAATCCCTGCTTTCTTTTTGCAGAGAAAGCGGGGATTTTTGATCAGAAGCTTTTAATTATATGTTACACCCGAACCACGAACTTGCTGCGTGGCTGCGGGCAGCTTTTGGCCAGCAGTAGTTTTTATTTATAACGGCTCATATAATTAGATACGCATCGCTTGATCCTGTCAACCGGGTTCAGCAGGTGGCTGACGGAGAGATCATGATTTAATGTGTCAATGATCAGGGCAATATATTTACTCATGTCACAGTTAATGTAATAGTCTTTTTCCAGAAGCTGCGGTGTCTGGTATACAAGATTGGTAGTGAGAAGCTTGTCGAAAACACCTTCTTTATGAGCTTTATCGAATTTTTCCAGTCCATCGGTAAAGAGTCCGAAAGTAGCACAGATAAAAATCCTTCCGGCTCCTCTCTCCTTTAAAAGGGAAGCAATCTCTAATACAGTGTCGCCGGAGGAAATCATATCATCCACAAGGATCATATCCTTGCCGGTGAGCTTAGGTCCCAGGAATTCATAAGCTGCAATGGGATGACGGCCTTTTTCGATGGTGGAATAATCCAGACGCTTATAGTACATACCCATATCCACTCCAAGGATATTGGCCAGATAAATAGCCCTTCCCATGCTGCCCTCATCCGGGCTGATGATCATAAAATGTTCATTGTCAATGTAAAGCCCGTCTTCGTGGTTTAAAAGGGCTTTTATAAACTGATAGGACGGCTGTACTGTCTCAAAGCCGTGAAGCGGCGTAGCGTTCTGTATACGGGCATCGTGGGCGTCAAAGGTGATGATATTTTCTACGCCCATATTGATCAGTTCCTGGAGGGAGGTAGCGCAGTCCAGAGATTCTCTGCCTACACGTTTGCTCTGACGGCTTTCATAAAGATAAGGCATGATCACATTTACCCTTCTCGCCTTTCCTCCGATTGCGCCAATGGCTCGTTTCAGATCCTGAAAATGGTCATCAGGAGACATAAGGTTTGTGTAGGGGCCCATGCGGTAAGTCATGCTGTAATTGCACACATCTACCATCAGATAAATATCATCGCCCCGGACGGATTCGCCGATCACGCATTTTGCCTCTCCGGATCCGAAACGGGGAATTTTAGCGGAGACAATGTAGGAATCCCTCCGATAGCCTTCAAAGGCAAAAGACTCCATCTGGGGATGAGTCCGCTCATTTCTCCATTGAACAAGCCAGTTGTTTACCTTCTGTCCCAGTTTCTGACAGCTGTCCAGTGGAATCAGTCCCAGTCTTCCTACCGGAAGTGTAGTCAAATCTTTTGTAGTTACCTGTGCCATGCTTTATTTTCCTCCTAAAAATATTTTCTGTATTCGAATGTCTTTTCCAATCAGCTTTACCATTTGGTAGTTGCTGGCTATACGGGAAAACGTTCGCTCAGAATAAGTTTCTGAAAAATTTTCCAGTTCCAGGTTCGTAGAAATAATGGTGGATTTTCTACGCATGATTCTTTCGTTAATACACAAAAACAGCTGGGAAGAGACAAAACTGTTAGTAAGCTCTGTACCCAGATCGTCAATGATCAGCAGATCACAGTCAAATATAAATTCTTCGCCCACATCTGTATCTTTCCTGGTGGAAAAGGCAGAGCGCGCAAGAAGGTCAAAAAGATCAAAGGCAGAAAAATACAGCACACAATGGGCACTTTCCACAAGATCATGGGCAATGCAGTGGGAGAGAAAGGTCTTTCCCACGCCGGTGTTTCCATACAGAAAAAGATTCTGGAAACGGGTATCAAAGTTTTTTACAAAATCTTTTGCAGTGTGGTAAGCTTTTTGGGCCATCTCCAGTGCGGACAGGCCTGTAGCTTCGTTTTTCATTGTATCAGAATAAAACTCAAATGAAAAGTGGTCAAAATTTTCTTTTTCGAGAATTTCTTTCAGGTTGGACTGGGTATAGAGCAGCTCTATTTCCGCTTTTTTAAAGCAGACGCACTTTTCGCTTCCTATATATCCTGTATCCTGGCATAGAGGACAAGTGTAGGAAAGTTCAAGGTAATCTTCCGGATAGCCGTTCCCTGCAAGAAGGGCCTTGCGTTCCAGGGAAAGGAGGGAAATGGCGGATTTTAAATCTTCTACGCCGGTTTCCGTACGATTCAGCAGTGCGCGTGCTTTTTTGGCGCTTAAAGTGGCAACCTCTTCGTCGATCTCCTTTAGGCGGGGGATCTTTTCGTAGGCTTCTTTTTGGCGCTTTTCCAGTTTATGACGGTTCGCCGCCTGGCGGCGATGATATTCTCTCATGATGGTATCGTATTGATAATTTTGTAAGGGCACGATTGCCTCCTTTTATAGCGTTTAGTTATATGTCATATCTGGTCCGCGCGCTTAAGGACCAGCAGACAACGTTTACTTGTTAAGTAAACGCTTTTCGTATTCGTCAAAATCGTAATTGCGCTGCTGGAAATTATTAAACCGATTCGGCGGGGAAACGGTCTGGCGTTTCGAGCTTCTTTCCAGCCGGCGCTTTTTATGTTCTGCATCTAAGACCGCGATGTCGTTTTTATTTTTCACATTTTTATCTTTCCAGCCTTTTAAGATTTTATCCGCATACTGAAAACTAGGCTGGCCAGTTTGAAGGACTGTGCGGCTGCAGGCCTCCTGGATGATATCCATGGAAAATCCGTAGGACTTCAGCCAGGTATTCATAAGGGAAATCTCAGTGTCCACAGGATTGCGCCCGGAGATTCCTAAGGCTTTCAGGATGGTAAAATAATCCTTGCTGTACCGGGAGGATGCGTCTTTGGCGTCTGAAACGGTAGTGATTCCTCCTTCCGCCCAGGCCAGGGCTACCTTTTCGATATAGCGGATGCTTTTATGGTTATGGCTTACACAGTACTCAATGAGATATTCGATAAGATCCGCAGAAAAATGAAGTTCATCGTAAAAAAACAAAAGCTTCTGTATTTCTGTGGGGCTTAAAGTTTTGCCCAGATACTGTTCGGCTATATAGAGAAGCTGTATGATCTCTTCATTTTGCTTTAATTCTTTTATCCGGTCTGGGGTCAAGGGGATTACGGAGACCGTTTTTTCTTCCTTGGGAGACTGTGCTGCCGCGGATTTCTCCTGGGTATCAAAAGCCGGAGAATCCGAAGAGGCGGCGGTCTCTTTGGAAACGGAAACATCTAAAGGGATGATGGAAATACCGCAGAGCTTATGGCTTGCATCTTCTTCTAAAGCGACCAGACCTGCCTTGGACCAGTATTTTAAAGCACGCAGGATATCCCCCTCTGTACAGAGAAGCTGATCCGCCATTTGCTCCAAGCTGAAAGAAACCGGGGCGTTTCTGAGAATGCGTAAAAGATAGATATAAACTTTTACAAATTCTCCGTTTGCCTCCGGCATGTATTCGTCAATAAAAATATTTGATAAAAAGGTAGCCTCTCTTTGTGAGGCATCATGTAAGGTGATCATATCCATGAACAACAGCTCACTTTCTAATTCGGGTTTCCATTTTCAATACCAGGATTATAACACATCCTTTCCTTTTTGAAAAGAGAATTGCTTTTTATGTGACTTTTTCCACAATCAAATGTGGATAATGTGGATAATGTGGAAATGACGAGGGATAAAAATTATTGGAAACCAAATGAAAAGGCGCAATATAGGGAAAAATAGAATCATTTGCTGAAATTTGGAAGTCGAATTATGTAAATCTGTGCGGTGAAAAAAATCCACATGCCATACACAGAAAAAATGTGTATAAACATGTGGATAATGTGGATAACTATTTTCCGAGAAGGTGTTCCCCAATTTTTACAACGTCTCCCGCCCCCATAGTTATCAACAGGTCACCCTGTGTACAATTTTCCAATAAATAATTTTCAATCTCATCAAATGTGGAAAAGTATTCACAGGGAGTGCCAAGATCCTGGATACATTTTTGCAGATCAGCGGAAGAAATTCCTAACGTGTCGGTTTCCCTTGCCGCGTAAATATCCGCCAGCACTACATGGTCAGCCAGGGTCAGAGCCTTGGCAAATTCCGGAAGGAGAGCCTTGGTGCGGGTATAGGTGTGAGGCTGGAATACGCACCATATTTTTTTATGGGGATAGTTAGAAGCCGCGTGGAGGGTGGCTTCGATTTCCGTAGGATGGTGGGCATAATCATCGATGACAGTGACGCCGGCGATTTCTCCCTTCTTTTGGAAACGGCGGTCTGTTCCGGTGAAATGTTCAAGCCCCAGAGCGATCACCTCATCCCGTATTCCCAGCAGCCGGCCTGTTATAATGGCTGAGAGTGCATTGGATACATTGTGGATGCCGGGAACACAAAGACGGTAAGTTCCTATGGGAACACCGTTTTCCAAAACAGTAAAAGAGGCATGGCCAAAGGCGTCATAGGAAATGGAGGAAGCAGTATACTGGGCTTCGTGTTCCAGACCGTATGTAATGACCTGGCAGGGAAGATCCTTTACTACAGTTTCGTAGGCAGGCGTATCCGCATTTATGATCAGGGTACCGTCAGAAGGAAGAAGCTGGGCGAAACGCCGGAAAGAATGGCGGATGTCTTCGATATCTTTAAAAAAGTCCAGATGATCTGCGTCCATATTCAGGATAATGCTGATTTTAGGGAAAAAGCTTAAAAAGCTGTTTGTATATTCGCATGCCTCTGTGAGGAAAATCTGGGATTTTCCTACCCGGATGTTTCCATGAATGGCAGGAAGGATCCCGCCTACGCTGATGGTAGGATCGCTGTCATTTTCCAGGAGGATATGGGAGATCATGGAAGTGGTGGTGGTTTTTCCATGCGTACCTGCTACGGCAATGGGAATTTCGTAATTTTTCATGATCTGTCCAAGAAGTTCAGCTCTGGAAAGCATGGGAATGTTCTTTTCCACAGCGCAGGCATATTCCGGGTTATCCGGATGGATGGCTGCGGTGTAAACTACAATTTCTACAGAATCGTCGATATTGGAAGCCCTTTGTCCATAGTAGATCTTTGCGCCTCTTTCTTCCAGGGTACGGGTGAGAGGGCTTTCTTTGGCATCGGATCCAGAAATGATAAAGTTTTCTTCCAGAAGCACTTCGGCAAGTCCGCTCATGCTGATGCCTCCGATTCCGATGAAATGGATATGCTTTGGTTTTTGAAAGTCTATCTGATACATAATAATCTCCTTAAATGTTTTATCTTAGCCCTGAAAAACAGTGGCTGCAGAATTTTTTCTATTATAACCCCAATGGGAAAAAATGAAAAGAATTTCTTTTTATGGTCGAAATGTGAAGAAATGACAAAGAAATAACGATAACAGAGAAAAAAATGTACAAAAATGACATTATTCCTAAGATTTTGGAAAATTCTGCCGAAAAACTATAGTCAATAACGATAAAAAAAATAAAATCTAAGCAAAATAATTGTAAAAAATGTTCACTAATTCGGAGAAGTATGGTATAATAATGAAATCATAACATACAAGAGGTGATTGCATGATAAAGAAAGAAATGATTGCCATGCTTTTAGCTGGCGGCCAGGGTAGCAGGCTAGGTGTTCTTACTGAAAAAGTCGCAAAGCCGGCAGTCGCTTTTGGTGGAAAATACAGGATCATCGACTTCCCCTTAAGTAATTGCATCAACTCAGGCATTGACACGGTAGGTGTTTTAACGCAGTATCAGCCGCTGCGGCTAAATACACATATCGGCATCGGGATTCCGTGGGATCTGGATAGAAATGAAGGCGGCGTTACTGTACTGCCTCCATACGAGAGAAGTACAAACAGCGAATGGTATACAGGAACTGCTAATGCTATTTTTCAAAATATGGATTACATGGAACAGTATAATCCGGATTATGTTCTGATCCTGTCAGGAGATCACATCTATAAGATGGACTACGAGGTAATGCTTGATTTCCACAAAGCAAATAAAGCTGATATCACCATCGCATGTATGCCTGTACCAATTGAAGAGGCAAGCAGATTCGGCATCATGGTGACAGATGAGACGAGCCGTATCACAGAGTTCGAAGAAAAGCCGGAGCACCCCAGCAGTAATCTTGCTTCCATGGGCATCTATATTTTCAGCTGGCCTGTTTTAAAGGAAGCGCTCTATGCTCTCAAAGATCAGAACGGCTGTGATTTCGGCAAACATATCCTGCCATACTGTAAGGAAAAGGGAATGAACCTTTTTGCCTATGAGTACAATGGATACTGGAAAGATGTGGGAACATTGGGCTCCTATTGGGAAGCAAACATGGAATTGATCGACATTATTCCGGAATTTAATCTTTACGAAGAATTCTGGCGAATATATACAAAAGGCGATATCATCCCTCCGCAGTATATTTCAGCAGACGCGGTAGTGGACAGATGCCTGATCGGAGAAGGTGCAGAGATTTATGGAGAGTTACATAACTCTGTGATCGGACCGAATGTAGTGATTGGAAAGGGAAGCGTTGTGCGTGATTCCATTATCATGCGCAATTCCGTTGTAGGCGAAGGGGTGACTATGGATAAGGCCATTGTTGCAGAGGATGTTGTCATCGGAAATCATGTAGTCCTGGGATGCGGGGAAGAGGTTCCCAATGTAGTGAAACCGGCAGTCTATGCTTTTGGAATCGCTACCATCGGAGAACGCAGTGTGATTCCGGACAATGTAAGGATTGGAAAGAACACGGCCATATCCGGTGTGACTACGCCTGACGATTATCCCGATGGCGAACTGGCAGGCGGACAGGTAATTGCGGCAAAGGATGGTGGTAAGGCATGAGAGCAATCGGTATTATTTTGGCAGGCGGAAACAATAACCGCATGAGAGAATTATCAAATAAAAGGGCGATCGCGGCAATGCCCATTGCCGGAAGCTACAGAAGCATTGACTTTGCTCTGAGCAATATGGCTAATTCCCATATCCAGAAGGTTGCTGTGCTGACACAGTATAATGCCCGCTCCTTAAACGAGCATTTAAGTTCTTCCAAGTGGTGGGATTTCGGCAGAAAGCAGGGCGGCCTTTATGTGTTTACGCCTACTATTACCAAGGAAAACAGCTTCTGGTACCAGGGAACTGCGGACGCGATCTATCAGAATCTTACATTCCTTAAAAACAGTCATGAACCCTACGTAGTAATTGCGTCAGGGGATGGTATTTATAAGCTGGATTATAATAAGGTTCTGGAATATCATATTGCGAAGCGTGCGGATGTTACAGTTGTATGTACCACCTGCCGGGATCAGAGCGAGATAGAGCGGTTTGGTGTGATCCGTATGAACGAGGACTGCAGGATTGAGGAATTTGAGGAAAAACCAGTAGTTTCTCCTTATAATACCATATCTACAGGTATTTACGTGATCCGCAGGAGACAGCTGATCGAGCTTATTGAAAAGGCAGCTTCAGAAGGCAGGAATGATTTTGTAAATGATATTCTTATCCGTTATAAAAATCTGAAGAGGATCTATGGGTATAAGATTGATTCCTATTGGAGCAATATTTCCACTGTAGATTCTTACTATAAAACCAATATGGCATTTTTGGAGCCGGAGATCAGGGACTATTTCTTTAAACAGCCTCCCGCTATCAAGACAAAGATAGATGATCTTCCTCCGGCAAAGTATAATCCAGGTGCAGTTGTAAAGAACAGTCTTGTTTCCAGCGGATGCATCATTAATGGAGTGGTGGAAAATTCCGTTCTGTTTAAAGATGTTTTTGTGGGAAATAACTGTGTGATCAAGAATTCCGTTATCCTGAATGACGTTTATCTGGGCGATAATACCCATATTGAAAACTGTATTGTTGAGAGCAGAGATACCATTAAAGCGAATTCTTATTATTGCGGCGAAGGCGAAGTAAAGATCGTCGTAGAAGAAAATGAACGCTACGTATTATAAATATACGAAATATATATTTGAAAATACGAAGGCAAAATGAAAGGGGCAAGCGAAGATGAATATTACAGATGTACGCGTAAGAAAGGTTGCAAAGGAAGGAAAGATGAAAGCGGTTGTATCAATTACCATTGACGATGAATTTGTCGTTCATGATATTAAGGTAATTGAAGGCGAGAAAGGCCTGTTTATCGCTATGCCGAGCCGAAAGGCTACAGACGGCGAATATCGCGACATTGCGCATCCCATCAACTCTGCTACAAGAGACAGAATCCAAACCATCATTCTGGATAAGTACCAGGAAGTAATGGCTGCCGAACCGGAAGAACCTTTCGAAGCGGCCGCTGAGTAAGGACTACCCTTCACCAGCCGCATCTGCGGCAAGAGAGGGATACCTTGCAGGATGTGAGACTATTTCGATCATGCAAAGGAGATAAAGAGTGGTATTAAGAAAGAGACCGTCTGCGATGAAGGCAGGCGGTCTTTTTGGTGTGTCAGGAAACCTGATTTTCGAAGGACATTTGCAAGCTTTGGAAGAATAAGGGAATTTAGGAAAAAGGTGATTTATTACGTAAATATTACAAAATAAATAAAAACTGTTGATTTATTTTTAAAATGTGTTATACTTTACCTCATAAAGTATTACGAGGTGTATATATGAAGAAAAGGAAAGTTTTTTCATTACTGCTTGCAGGTGCTCTGACAGTTGCTATGGGAACCAGTGTATTTGCATCTACAGAGGATGAGATTGCATATGCGCAGGCGGAAAAGCAGGCGGCAGAAGCGGACCTTGCCCAGACTCAGGAGAATATCAGCAGTCTTGAGGGAAAGAAGCAGGAGCTGGAAAACTATTTAGCAGAGCTGAATGCACAGTATGATGAATTGACGGAAAGTGTAGCACAATTAGGAATAGAAGCAGCCGAAAAAGAAGAAGAGCTGAAACAAGTAAAGCAGGAACTGAAAAAAGCGAAGAAAGCTGCTAAAAAACAATACGAGGCAATGAAGATCCGTATTGTGTATATGTATGAAAACAGCGGCGGTTCTGTTCTGGAAAAGCTTTTGTCCAGTGAGAGTATCGCGGATTTTCTAAACCAGATAGAATATTTCAGCCAGATTTCCAAATATGACAGAGATATGCTGAAGAAATATGAGGAGATCAGGCAAAGCATTAAAGAACAGCAGCAGCAGATCAAACAGGAGTCAGAAGAAATTAACGAGCTTTTAAGCCAGCGTGCAGCGAAAAAACAGGAAGTACAGGCAATGGCGGAAAGCACCAGCGGCAGTATCTCTTCCTACGTCAGCCAGATCAGTGCCAGTGAGGCAGAGGCAAGTGCATTGCTTGCACAGATAGACAGTGCGGATAACAGCATTGTAGCGCTGATGCAGCAGGCAGAGGAAGAACAGGCGGCAGCAGAGGCCGCGGCAGCTGCAGAGGAAGAGCAGGCGGAAGAAGATTACGGATACGATCCTGAGACAGATACTACAGAGTCATCCAGCAGTTCTACCAGCAGTGATATTATTGTGGAAGAAGAAGCCCCGGAAGATTATTACGGAGGGGTGGAAGAAGTGGAAGAAAGCACGGAGGATTATGGAAGCAGTGAGGATTCATCAGCGGAAACATCCTCTGACTCCGGTCAGGGTACATATCTTGGAAACTTTACACTGACAGGCTATTGTAATTGCGCACAATGCTGCGGAACGGCGGGAAATGCAACTGCCAGCGGGGTTATGCCTACAGCAGGACATACCGTTGCTATGTCGGGAGTTCCCTTTGGAACCCAGCTTTTGATTAACGGTACCGTCTATACGGTGGAAGATTTAGGAACGCCATATGGCCATGTAGATATTTACTTTGATAATCATTCTGATGCTTTGAACTTCGGACTCCAGTATGCGGATGTTTATCAGCTTTCTTAATAATTTTAGATCCTGGTTTATTATAGTAAAATGACGTTTACACAAAATAAAGAATGCGGCGTGTTCTCTATGCACGCCGCATTTACATATCCTTTTTAGCGGGAAGTCCCATATGGTATGAATTGCGTTTTTATTATAAATAGGGGGTACCGGGAATATCCGGGTAACTTCCCATCCCGATCAAAAGTTCAAGACCAATCTGCCTTGCGCTTAAAACCGCTTCCTTTACTGCACTGGCATCTCCTGAAATGGCAAGGATAACCTCATTGGAATGACTGGTTCCAAGACTAGGGGTCATATAGCAGACAATTTTTACTGCAGAAGCTTTTACTGCAGTATCTGCCATTACAAGGCCGATGGCGGCGGGAGAACCGGCCATAAACCCAAAGGCTTCATTGGAAACGGCTCCAAAACCTTTACAAAGAGCCGGACCGGCGCTGGCGGAAAAAGCAAATTCCAAATGCCCGGACTCACTGATATACAGCTCTCCAGCGTATTTATTAGTCAATTCTAAAGCAAGTTCGACTGCATGACGTACATCAGATATATCGTTTCCTCCGATTACCATATAATTTCCATGTCCGCCCCACCCTTTAGTGTCCCTGGGAAATTCAATGGAAAGGATTTCTGTATTGGTAGCCTTAATAGCATCATCTACAGCGGTAATCTGCCCGGCTGCGCCGGTTCTGGAGCTGAAAAGCCCCAATGCATGGTATTTAGTTCCAATATTCATTTCCTTTAATAAGGCATCGTCAATTCCAGAAATAACAAGTCCGATGGTATCTAAAACGGCGGTGCCTACAAATTCTGTCCGTGTACAGTGGGTACTGATGCTGTGTACATCCATGAGAATGTCTCCTTTATAAATCCTGTCGTTGGTTTAAGTTTATATTGCTGTCAGACAGCATAAAACTTTTCTCTTATCTATTTAGATCAGATATGTTTTTCTGATAGGGACTATGATAATAGTCCGGCCTGTTTATGACAAGGATATTAGGTGTTTTTTTCAGTATAGCATGTATATGGAAATTTAGCCAATGTATTTTTCGTTGCCAACAGGTTAAACAGCGGCATGTGATATATAATCACAGTTCTTGGCTAAGAATCACATTTCTTAATCTTCTCACTAAAGGAATCGTCCCGGCATCCTTTTTCTGCTGCATGACCAGGAAAGTCATATTAGACTTTGGAAAATTAGCAAAATAGCATCCAAGCCAGCCGTCCCAGCCATATTCGTCCTTTTGGGATAAAACCGATGTACGGCCGGGGTCTATACATCTGCGCATAAGGTGAGAGTAAGTATAACCCTCCAGTCCCATCCACTGTTCCATGATCTCCTGCTGTCTGGGCAGCAATTTTCCGGAGGTAAAGAATTGAACGGTTTTTTCGCTCATTACTCTTACGCCGTCCAGAGTTCCTTTGTTTAGCAGCATTTGGGCGAATCTTGCATAATCGTCGATGGTGGAAACCAGACCGGCTCCGCCGGACTCAAAAGCTGGCGGCTTATCCTTGCGGTAGGAAATCACAAGATGGTTTCCTCTATATGGAAGCAATTCGCCTTTTTCTGTGGTCTCATAGGCATCTGCCAGACGGGATATTTTTTCTTCTGGCACCCAAAATCCTGTATCTTTCATCCCCAGGGGCTTAAAAAGATAGGTTTCCAGAAATTCACCGAACCGCATTCCGGAAACTTTTTCGATCACTGCGCCCAGGATATCCGCCGAAAGTCCATAGGCCCAGGCGCTGGCCGGTTCAAAGGAAAGAGGAATAGAGCCCAGATGGCAGGCAAATTCCTCTGTTGTCACAGCCTGATCTGTGTGCAGCCTTTCGATACAGCTTTGCAGATACTGCTGGATCATCCTTCCGGCTTTTGTATCTTCATCGCCGTAGGTAATCCCGGATGCCATGTTCAGAAGATAATGCAGGGTGAGCATTTTTTTTGCAGGACGGATCTCGCCGTTTTCTTCTACCATAAGGTGCTCGTAGCCTGGAAGAATTTCTGCCACAGGCTGGGCGAGATCCAGCTTACCCTGCTCCATCAGGATCATTGCCGCCGCCGCAGTAATGGGTTTTGACATGGAATACAGACGGAAAATGGTATTTCTCTGTATTTTTTTCCCTTCCTCCAGGTTTCGGAATCCATGCTCTGTGTAGAATATTTCTTCATTGTCTTTTCGCACCAGCATGTTCATTCCTGCTGTGATGTTTTCGTCTATGGCCTGGCTGATTAGAGTTTGAAGTTTTTCTTTTGTTTCTTCTTTCATGGGGAAACGCCTCCGTTTTATTTGATAGTTATAGTCCGATTTCTGCGCAGTTACTCTATATTGTATTCTTTCATCAATTGCTGCTCAAATTTTGTATCCTTAGTAGAACGCCGCAAGTCATCCAAACGGCCATCTTCTAATAGGAGCCGAGTCAGTTCTCTCCATTCTTTGCGGCCTGTACTAAGCCCTTCAGCCCAGCCTTCCTGACGAAGCGTTTTTTCATGCAGTTCCCTATCATATTCTTCTAAAAACATTCCAACTACCTCCTTGCGGTGCTTCTTCAACAGATCTTTCAGTATCCCTTCCTGCAAACAATGGGTAACAGCCAGATCCACTGCTTTTTCAGGTGCGTATCCTGCTTTCAGTTTTTCCCGGATGTTGTGGATGAAATAGGAATATTCCCATAAGGGGCGGCATTTTTCCATCAACGCCCGGTTTTGGCCATAATTGATGTTTAATACTAAGGCTTTACACTCCAATGCAGGAGGAAAGGGAATCTCGCCATCAGGAGACATTTTCCGGAACGCATCGGAAAGGGAAAGGATCTGCCGTTCAGGCTGACTGGCTGTGCCATTGTAAAAGACCACATACTGGGGACAGGGTAAAGGGATAAGCGAGGAGCTGTATAGATCCCATTCCCTTTGGACGATAAAATCCTGGTACAGTCTTGCAAAGTATAGTACGCCCCGAAGAGGCATATTAGGATTCACGGTGGTTTGATGCTCGGCCAGGAAGAGCGTACAGTCCAGGAGAAAGGATACATCATTTTTATACCCTAGATAGATGACATTCTCCAGTGTGGTAAGGAGCAGGCTGTTTTCGTCCTGATGATCGGATCCGTTGAGAGCGTTATACAGTTGTAACAGATTTTTCTTATCCCGAAAGATAAAGCGGAATAAGGTATCTTTATGTGTTCTTTGCACATGCGTGCCTTTATCTGGAGTAAGGGAAGCGAGCCGCTTCTTTTTCACATGGGGCTTAGGCCCGTTGGATTTTTTTTTTTCCATGTATCTTCTCCTTTATTATAAATGTAAAAGCGGGGTTTTTAAAGAGGGAGTTTGGAAATAGACTCCAAACCTATCTGGATGACGCGGCAGGTACGTAAAAAGAGAAATGAACGTTTTTTATACAGAGCTGCTGTTTATGAATAAATCTTTGGACACAAGGCAGAAAGAAGAGGGGGGGGATCTGGAGCTTTGCAGGGTAAAAACTGTTTTGAGCTATTTCAGGCTGAAACGGACAATCAAAATTGAAAAATTAAGGACGGGGAAAATAGATAGGCAGAATAGCCTTAGATGAAAGAAAGCCTATATTGATTTCGGTAAAGTAAGCTTAAAAATTATTTGTAAAAAAGTCAAGAAAATATTTCTAAAATAAAAATGAAAATATTCTCAGATATGGA
>DWYZ01000202.1 GCA_019118425.1 Candidatus Blautia faecavium
ATTTTAATGACTTTATTTTCCTGAATACAGAAAATGGGGAGAAGTTTTGGTCGATTTGTATCATTACTAAGGAACATATCTCTGGTTGATAAATCAGTAAAAGGACTCCTTTTATGTAATCCATAATTATCTATAATTTATTATAAATTTTTTATCAAAAACTTGACAGATTTGGTTCATACGTCATATAAGTCTTTGGCAAACTCACAGACTCACAGAAATGTAAGGACACAAAGTCAGAAACCTTAAGTGTAAGAGGATGAAGAAAATCCCGCTTCACAAGGTCGTTCGGCTGCAACGGTTATGGTTGCGGATGTGTACGCTCTGGAAGGGCGGCTATGTAGACCGCATGCGCAAGGCAGTAGAACAGGCCAATAAAAAATACGGCCTTATAAAATAACCCAAGATCATCCCTTCACAACCTAAAGGAGGATATCCTAAAAGTCATGAAACAACTTTTAGGATACCCTCCTTCTACATTTGCACAGGAGAACTGTTTTTCATCTTACAGCCAATCCTTCACTCCAAAATCCTCTTCACCGTATCCCGATACACGATCTTCGGGCATACCTGGGTTTTCGTCACCGCATCGGCTGCGATGCCTTCGATCAGCTCTGCCGCCCGGCGCACGGCCATTTTTCCCATCTCCCGGTTAGGCACCCGAAGGGTGGTCAGCCCCGGGGAGCTGATTTCACTAAATGGAAGATCATCAAATCCCACAATAGAAACATCCTCCGGTATCCGGTATCCCTTTTCCTGCAGTGCTTTCATGGCTCCCAATGCGATCATATCATTGTCCGCAAAATATGCAGTAGGCAGAACCGGATTCTTTTCCAGGTATTTCAACATATCCTGGTAAGCATCGTTTAAGGAGGTTCCCAAAGTTACCGTAAATTCCTCCCGGTATGGAATCTTTTTTTTGCGGAGTGCAGTTAAAAAGCCCACATACCTGGAACGAAATCCTTTGATGCGAAAAGATCCTTTCAGATACCCGATTTCTTTATGACCATAATTTAAAAGGTGCTCCGTAATCATACGGGCCGCATCTGCATTATTGATCAGGACTGCGTTAAATTCCATGGATTCTGACCAGTGATCCAAAAGGATCAAAGGACACGGCGCGTTTCGGTAAGGTTCCAGATCTCCGTCCATCATTTCCGTAGCCAGGACCACCACAGCAGCCCCCTGCTCATGAAGGATCTCCCTTACCTGATTTTCATAATCCGCTTCTCTTTGATCTGCACGGGAGATCACCATCTCATATCCCAGGCGGTGACATTCTTCCTCAAATCCTTCGATCAGGCTTTGGAAAAATGGTGTATCTTCAATGATCTGTCCGTTTTTCTTAAAGATCAACAGACGGATCTTCGTCACCGCATTGGCGCTTAAATACCCCGTTTCCCGCGCCACCCGGAAAATCTCTTCTGCGGTTTCCCGGTTCACGCCTTTTTTATGGTTCAGCGCATTGGATATGGTAGCCGGGGAAAAGCCAGTAATTTTACTTAAATCTCTGATACTTACTTTCATTTTCTTCTCTCCTGACTGAATTCTTGTCTGTCTGCCATAGCCAGGATTCTTCTGTTACCACTATACCATTCTTTTCTTCAAAACACAAACCTTTTATAAACATTTTTATAAAATTTTTACGGCATTGTTTATGCTTCGCTGCTGTTCTGTCTTGATACAACCAGTAACGGGAAAATATAGACGTTAAAGTCTTCTTCGCGAATACAGATTACATTGGCCCGCAGCCATACAGTAAGTGATGGTTACGGGCCGACCTATAGTCAAAGCCCCCGCAGCAGAGCTGTGGGGGCTTTGACCCTCGCGGCAATCGCCAAATGGACATACACACATGTCCTCTTAGCTCGTTGCTCGCTGGAATAAATTATACGTCTGTTTTAAAGATCGATGATAAAAGTACTTCTGAACGGTTTGCAGAATAAAATAAATTATGCCTCTGTTTTTATAATCGGAGCTTTCATCAAATATGTGGGGCGAAGCTGATACTCGTACGCCCACTGGTCCCCTTCGCTTCTCCATGCGTTCGGACCAAACCACTCTTCTGTCTGGTTGCAGTTATGTAAAGTACCAAAGGTATTTACCCTGTTTCCAAATACAGTAAGACAAAGCTCATGGTCTCCTGCCGGAAGCACTCCAAGATCAGCCTCATACGGAGAATATGCGATGTAATCCTTCTCCTGTCCGTCTACAGCAACTTTCATTACCGGGGAACGGAACATGGACGCACGTACCGTCACTCTCTTACCTTCGCTCTTAAACGGAATCTTATAGGTAATATTTCCGCCATAGAAAGGATATCCCTGTCTTGCCAGATCGGAAAATGCAGCCATCTTCTCCGGAGCATGGAGGGTCTGCTTCCTTCCCATTACCGTTACTTTAAAGTCGCCCAGAAGGAACATTGCCTCAATGTTCACTTTAGAATTATAAGGAATCTCCAATACCAGAGTATGGCTTCCCGCCTTCATATCCGGAAGCTTCACAGTGCGGATATAATGATCCACATACCAGCCTGCCTGTACATTTTCTACTTCTTCCCCATCCAGATAAATCCTGGTCTTCTCATCGTTTTCCATTGCAAGAAGGACACCGGAAAGATCCGTATCTGTCTCTACTGCAAAGCGCAGAGAAAGGGTGTGGTCAAAACCTTCTTTGCGGGTGTTCGTCCATGGCTGTGCAAACGCCTCCATACGCATTGGATAGCCTAAAAGCTCACGGAATTTATTGTCAATGCGCAGGATTTCTTCCTCTGCCTGCCACTGCCCGTCATCGAATCTATACTCTGCCAGATCCAGGATACTTACGTTGGGCTCACTTAATACCACTTCCACCTCATCTGGAATCGCGATCTCCTTCCTTTCGGTTTCTTTGTTCTTTAAAGCGCCCGCCTCATTCTCTCTGCGTCCTGGCTTTAAGTTCAAAAGCAGGCTGTCCTGATCATACATAACCTTTCTTAAAATGGTATTTCCATTTTCATACTCAGCTCCTACAGGATAAATTTCTCCTGTCATGGCATCATATACAGTCAGTTCCCACTCTCCTTTTAAGGTGATCTGAAGATCCTCTTCCCAGGGAAGATCCTGGTTTTTCATTTTCGCTTCTTCGCCGCCAATGACGATGGCACCCTCTGTAGTCTTCGTAGTTCTGTTTACATGTGCGATAAAGAGCCAGCGGTCCTGTCCCTCTTCTCTCATCTGGTAGATCAGGTTGGTGCTTGCACGGCCGTCTTTTTCCTTGATATCCACTTCTTTGATGGGCTTTAATGCCTGAAGGATCCGGTTTTTGGAAAATGGAATCCTCTCGCACTTTTCAGAAAGGAGACGTCCTCTGTCTGATGGCACTGCCCCTTCAAGCCAAGGTGTTTCCCCGGCAAAGATCACACGTCCTCCCCTGGCCTTAAATTTCTCCAGGATTTCTAATGTAGAGCTGCGCAGGGTCCGGCAGTTAGGCACAAGCACTACGTCATAGTTCATAACGCCAGCCTTTAAAGTAGGCTCCTCTGTCTGTCCCTCATTAAGATCCGGGAGAAGGGATTCTGCGATAAAGTCAAAATCTATGGTTCCATACAAAAGCCACTCAATCAGATGCAGGAAATTCTCATCCATCTCTTCACGGATATGCGCGGTCTGCTCCTTCGGTCCCCAATAAAGCCAATAGGACTCAATGGGATGGATCACGCCTAATCTCACATGTGGCACGCCTCTGGTAAGAGCGGTATTTACTCTTGCAAAATAATCCTCCACATAAGGATATTCCTTATACCATGGGGACTGGTAGCCGATCGCCGCCGGATAATCTCTCTTCGCTTCTCCTGCCATAGAAGTCCAGGTAAGATGAGGCACACGAACCGTTACCCCAAGGGCAGCCTGCCAGTCGCCCTGCAGCTTATGTCCACGGAAATCAAAATCCCAGTTAGTCACTCCGTAAAGCTCACTCATCATACCTTCCCTGCCATACTGATGCACCGCACTTTCCGCCTGTTTTGCTGTGGAAAGCTCTCTTCTGTCACAGAGCATATCCACACCGGGGATGGTAAAGGAACGATAGGAGCGCATTGCCTCGCCAAGAGCCGCTGTCTGAGTTTCCAGAGTAGGCTCTTCCATCATATGTCCGGTAAGGGCAAGCCCGTGCTCCTTGCACCAGCCTCCTACAGTGTCCGCAAAGGCACCGGCAAAACGCTCTGCAATATGATCATGATACTCGTAGCGGATCTTTGATACCTTATCCTTTCCCAGTTCCCAGAATACTTCCGGAAGATGTGCTAAAAGGCTTTCCCCGTATTCCTTCTGGAAAGTTTCCTCCAGATCATCGGTAAAAGGAATGATGATCTCTTTCTTTTCGTCAGCATAGCCAAGGCAGGTCTTATGGCAGAACTGGGGCTCATCTGTAAAGATCGCCGGAACAGACTTGTCAAACTCATCCCCTAAAAGCTCCTCATACTTTTCATGGGTCACCTGGATAAAACGCTCCACCGCTTTTTTATCCAGCGTATTTAAATATGCCTGGTCATTGAACCATGCATTGTCTCCGGAAACTTCCAGATA
>DWYZ01000203.1 GCA_019118425.1 Candidatus Blautia faecavium
GAGTTATTTGAATAAATCCGATAGATTTCCTGATAGACTTTCTTTGTATTTTGATATTTTCCGGAAGAATGCATGCCATAGATTTCTTCAACGCTATATGGAAGATTGTAGAGATTTTCTCTGGTTATCAATACAAAATAATTATCAGAATTTGGGTTCATAGTTTTCTCCATAGGAATAGCTGCCATTTTCCATAACCTTGCTGTAGGTCTTATCTCTTTCGGCTTCTTTACGGATCAGGGCGTTCAGCTCAGGAGAGTCTACAGCCAGCATCAGCTCTGTATCCTGATAGGTGCTTCTCATATCCAGATTGTAGGAGCCGATGATGCTCATCCGGTCATCGATCAGGACTGCTTTGGTATGGCAGGAGTGAGCCCCCATGAATTCATAAACTTTTACTCCTGTCTCCCAGACATTTTCTTTTTGATTGAGATAATCGGTACAGCCCCAGGGGTTGGCTCCGCTTGCCACGTCATTTGTGATGATCTCAACAGGTATCCCCTTTTGGGTCAGAGAGGAAAGGTCATCATACATTTCCAGCCCGCAGATGATGTAGGGAGTATAAATCGTAACTTCACTGCCTTCTTGCATCATCTGGTGCAGGGAGTACCACATCCAGGGCTCTTTATTTTCTGCCTGAACGGGATTAGATAATAGAGAGACTTTGTTGGTCTCCATAGTGAGGCTTTCCCAGTCCCATTCTTCCAGCATTTCAGGGTACTGTTCTGTCAGTTTATCATATTGCTTTTCCAATTCAAGGATACAATCGTTTACCTTATCTGTTAGATTAGAACAGATATAATCTTTACTTTCTTCAAGCTGCCATACTTGTTCAAAATAGTCCAGCAGCTGATACAGAGAAGAATCAGGATCATCCTGAATTTCATAGATGAACAGTTCCCGGTCAATGTTTTTAGAGGAAGAGTAGTCTCCGAGAAACAGGTTGGTTGTGTTCCTGCCGCCGAGAAGATACATGTCCCGGTCAATGATCAGATATTTGTCATGGAGCCGGGCCTGTATGTTCCAGGGCATCAAAAGATTTACAGGATTGTAAATGCGGATCTCTATGTTTTTATGAGATGCGGCGGCCTGGAACCAGGGATTGCCCCGCAGATCCAGGAAACCGCTGATGCCGTCTACAATGACCCGCACAGATACGCCCCGGTCTGCCGCATTCTGCAGAGCGGCCAGTATGTCTTTGCCCCCGTGGTCGGCATTAAAGTCAAAAGTGGACAGGATGATCTCTTCTTGGGCCTCTTCGATCATACGCAGCCGGTAGGACAGGGCTTCCTTATTATCGTCAATATATGCGGCACGCTCTGTTCCTGTGGAATTTGAGTAAAAGGTATTTTCAGAGAAAGACTTTCGGAAAGAGTCCGATACCTTTTTATGAGGAATTTATGGAACAATGAGGGCGGCAAGGTATAAAAGGAACAGGAAGAGGAGTATTCGTTTTAAAGGAAGTTTTTTCCAAAAAAGTACAGATTTTTCTTTCATAGGCGCAGCTCCTTAATCTTAAATTTTTCTAAAGATTGTCAATTCATCCTGAAAAGTCTTGCTTTTATTTTTCAGTGAGTCATAATATAAGTAATAAGAAAGAAAGTAGATGGTTGCCGATGGACATTAGGATATCCGAAGACGTACCAGAATCTTATCTTGCGGAAGTGCGGCACATCCTTTCCAACAGTGAATTTTTGCTGCTGGATAAATATTTTCATCATCATAAGACTAGCAGACTGACTCATAGCATCCATGTTTCCTATCTGTCCTGGCTGCTGGCAAAAAAGCTGGGCTGTGATGAAAAGGCTGCAGCAAGAGCGGGACTTCTTCATGACTTCTGCCCTTATAATTTCCGGGAAAAGACACCCAAAGGAGAACATCCGGCTTTTCATCATCCCAAAGCGGCGGTGGAGAACAGCTCTCGGGTATTCCAGATCAATGACAGGGAGCAGGATGCAATACGTACCCATATGTTTCCTCTGGGGCCTGTGCCCAGGAATAAAGAGGCATGGATCATCACACTGGCAGATAAAATATGTGCCGCCATGGAGTACTGCCATGTAGAAACAAACTTTATGGGAAAAGACAGGATGATCATTGCAAGGACATCCGCATAATTTTTATTTTTTGATTCTGACATCGGGAGCTGCCGTGCGTTTTGCATGGCAGCTCTTTATGATATTCTGGTCTCGGCAGCACGCTGGGATAGGCCTAAAAGGCTTCCTGAATAAACTGGGAAAATTCCAGGGGCGGTATACAGTCTTTTTTAGAAAGCCACTTTTTGATGGCGCACACAATGGCGTCTGTGTAGAATTCCGCATAGGGATCAATGGGATCTTCGGCAGGAAAAATATCCGACAGTTGCTCTGCAAGTATCCGGTGGACAACAGAGCAGAAGTAATCGGAAAATGAGTTTTGACCTTCTATGCGGAAGGTTTTGGCATAGAATTCCCGGTTTTCGTAAAAGTAGCAGCAGATGGCATCCAGCAGTTCCCTGGAATCATCA
>DWYZ01000204.1 GCA_019118425.1 Candidatus Blautia faecavium
ACTCTTAAAGCCGCTTTTTCCAGGTTTCGCACCAATATCCTGGATATCCGGACTTTACTCCCGATCTTTGCCTCCATCTCACTTTCCTGGTTTTTTAAAACCTTGTAAACTCCTCCGCCTACCGTCCCAAGGCCTAAAAGCGCCGCGTTTATCATTCTATCACTCATCTGACAGCTCCTCTCTCTTTGCACCGTCCTGCGGTTGCAATGATAGTCTTATCCTTAATGTTTTTATGGTAGGGCAGAACAAAAAATTTGTCAAGCGTCCCCTAAAATTTATCCAAAAAAGAGCGAGCGTACAACCGTATCACTCGCTCTTCCGGCCACCTTCACTTATGGCCTATGAATTGCTCTGCCTTTTGAGGCAAACGCAGCCTCTCTTTTTTTATTCTTCCGCAGCTTCCTCTGCCGCTTCTTCTACAGGCTCTTCTGCTGTGTCCTCTGCTGGCTCCTCCGCAGCTTCTTCTGTAGTATCTTCCGCTGTGTCCTCTGCCGGCTCTTCCGCTGTCTCCTCTTCAGATGTTTCTGCGGACTCTTTTGTCGTCTCCTCCGCAGCCTCTTCCACAGCATCAGCTGCTGCTTCCTCTCCTGTATCTGCCGCGCCTTCTACTGCCGCCATTCTTTCCAGGTATCTGTCATAAGCGGCCTGTTTGATCTCAATGGCTCTCTCAATATTCATATCCTTTAATGTCTGAACAAAATCATCGTAATTATCCAAAGATTCCGAGCCTACAATAAAGCGTATAACCGTCTCATCCCTGTATGTAGTTATATCACTTAAGATATTTGCCAACTCTGTTCCCTCTTCTGAAGTAAGTGTGACAGAGGTTGGATATTTGCTGCTGAAATCTGTAGCGTTCCAAATCTGGGAAGCCTCTTCCTGAGACGGATAAATCAGCATACGGGTTGCTTCTACGCGGTCATCCTTTGCAAATGCCTCAAGCTGGGAAACCATCGCGTATTTTCCTAAAGCAACATCCGCTGATAAGCCGTCCGGATTATTCATGATCTCATCTGTAAGCTGCGGCTCGCCATTCTCGTCAATTTCATAGCTTACCCCTTCAATGCCCCAGTTTAAAAGCATGCTGCCTTCCTCGCTGTAGTGATAATCCAGCCACTTGCACGCAGCTTCGATATCCTCACAATTGGAAGAAATCGCGATTCCAAGCCCTACAAACGGTGAGTTATCTGCACCTGTATATTTCGGTGCAGCGCCTTCCTCTACTACAGGGAATTTAACACCGCTGATCAGACTGTCATCTCCTCCGAGAGCAGTAATATAAACGCCCATGCCTGCCCCAAGTCCGGATAACCAGGCTCCCGCCTGTCCTGTATTTACCAGCGCGTCATGCTCTGTTCCGCCATAGCTGGAAAATTCCTGAGCGATCAGTCCCTCGCTGTACCACTGGTTCATAGTAGCAAGATATTCTTTAAAGTCCTCTTCGATCGGTCCGAATTTCACCGTACCGTCTTCTACATAAAAATCATAATCCAATCCATTCCATGCATTTGCAAAGGTACGCACCAGACTTGTTTTTTCCGACATTTTTCTGGAGACTAACGGTACGATCTCGCTGCCGTCTTCAGTTGTCCCTTTTTCTTTAAATGCAGTGAGAACTTCGTACCATTCATCGATCGTCTCCGGAGCCTCTAATCCCAGTTCATCCAGCCAGTCCTGGCGGATCTGTATTCCACGGTTGCACATGATCATGGTATCGTCTGCATAATAAGGATAAACATTCGGGAAACAGTAAATATTTCCGCTGTCTGTGGTCATGGCCGCTCTTATTTCCGGATACTGATCCAAAAATGCAGTCAGATTCGGACAATACTCTTCGATAAGATCGGTCAGTTCCAGGATCACTCCGTCTTCAATAGCCTTATCCGGACCGCCGGAATAGGAGTTTCCCCAATCCCAGTGGATCAGGTCAGGATATTCCCCGCCCGAAAGCATGAGGCTGAAGGAATCTGTTTCCTGTCCTACAGGAGGATGGATAAATTCCACATTAATTCCTGTATTTTCCATCATCTGCTGATAGCACTCGATGGTACTGTAGTTATCTGTTGTAGGAGCAATCTTTGCAGAATCCATTTTTACCCAATAGGTCAAAGTAGGGGTATCGCCTTCCTCTGCAAAAACTGTCTGAGCTCCTGTCAATGTGCCTGCCAACATTGCCAAAGTCATAGAGATACTTATCGCTCTTTTTATACTTTTCTTCATTTCACATATTTCCTTTCTGCTACAATGTCGTATACATCTTCTCAGCCCTTTACCGCGCCTACCATCACACCTTTCACAAAGTGCTTCTGCAGCAGCGGGTAAATTGCCAGTATCGGTACCGTAGAAACTACGATGGTCGCATACTTGATAACTTCTCCGATGACAGCAGTTTCTCCCGATGAGTCCACTCCTCCTGCCGCCATGGATTCCACAGAATTTCCTATAAGGATCTCCCTAAGTATAAGCTGGAGCGGGAATTTGTCCCTGTCCTGAATATACATCAAAGCCTGGTACCACTGATTCCAATGGGCAACCCCATAATACAAGACCAGCACGGCGATAGTGGATTTGATCAAAGGAACCACTATCTTAAAAAGAATATCAAAATCATTTGCCCCCTCTATTACGGCAGCTTCCTCCAGACTGTCCGGAAGCTGTTCGATAGCTGTTTTCATGATAACAAGATTGAAAACATTGATCGCTGTCGGAAGGATCATGGCAAGTCTGTTGTCGTATAGCCCTAAATCTCTTACTACCAGGAAACGCGGGATAATACCGCTGTTAAAAAACATGGTAAATATGATCATAACGGTGACCGGCTTTTTAAGAAGAAATTTTTTCCTTGAAACCGCGTACGCTGCCAAAAGCGTCAAAATAATATTTAATGTAGTCCCGCCGAACAGATTGATCAGGGTATTTATATATCCGGTTATGATCGAACGGTTTTCCAATACCGACTTATATCCCTCCAGGCTGAACCCCAGAGGATGAAGCAGCACCCCGTTATGCCTTACCAATTCCC
>DWYZ01000205.1 GCA_019118425.1 Candidatus Blautia faecavium
TGTATATTTTACAATAATTAATTGCACTTCTTTTGGCTATTTGTTATAATGTTCGGTGAGAAAAATTATAGATTTAAGGAAATATGTAGCAAAGACACAGTAATGTATAAGAGTGGAGAGGTGGACCATGAATTTAGGAATCATTGCACACAACAGTAAAAAAGTTTTGATCGAAGATTTCTGTATTGCTTATAAAAATATTCTTTCCAAACATGAGGTATATGCTACCGGGACTACAGGCAGAAGGATTGAAGAAGCCACAAGCCTGCACGTACACAAATTTCTTGCAGGCAGCCTTGGCGGTGATAAGCAGTTTATGGAAATGGTGGATCGGGAAGACATGGATCTTGTTATCCTGTTTTATAATCCGGCCATGATCGATCCGAAAGAGCCAGATATTATGAGTATTGTAAAAAGATGCGACCAGCATAATATTCCGGTCGCTACAAATATAGCCACTGCGGAGCTGCTTATCTTAGGACTTGCCCGCGGCGACCTGGATTGGAGACTGAATCTGAAATGAGAGTGATAGCAGGGAAGGCCAGGCGTCTTCCATTAAAGACTTTGCCGGGGCTGGATACCCGGCCTACTACAGACCGGATTAAAGAAACCCTGTTCAATAT
Organism: Candidatus Blautia faecavium; assembly: GCA_019118425.1. Taxonomy (GTDB): domain Bacteria; phylum Bacillota; class Clostridia; order Lachnospirales; family Lachnospiraceae; genus Blautia_A; species Blautia_A faecavium. The sequence continues at coordinate 624 of DWYZ01000205.1, forward strand.
CCTGCAGCCTGAAATTCCGTTCTGTCGTTTTTTGGATCTTTTTTCCGGAAGCGGAGGCATAGGGATCGAGGCTTTAAGCCGGGGCGCGGACTACGCTGTGTTTGTAGATAAAAATCCGAAGGCGTGTACATGCATCAAAGAAAATCTTGCCTTCACGAAGCTGTCGAAAGACAGCAAAGTATTATGTATGGATGCTCTCCAGGCTATAAGGGCGCTGGATAAGGAACCGGCTTTTGACTGTGTTTTCATGGATCCGCCCTACGGGATGGAACTGGAAAAACAGGTACTTGCCGGCCTTTTAGGGAGCAGTGTGATCCATAAGGATACCCTGTTGATCGTGGAGGCTGATAAAAAGACGGATTTCTCTTATGTGGAAGACATGGGCTATGAGCTTGTGCGCTGTAAAGAATATAAAACAAATAAACATATTTTTTTAAGGAAAAGAGAAGACGCATAAAAAACGAAAGAGAGAAATGGATATGGTGATAGCTGTATATCCGGGAAGTTTCGACCCGGCGACCTACGGACATCTGGATATCATCCAGAGAGCCAGTGTTTCCTTTGATAAAGTAATCGTTGGAATTTTGCATAATTCTGCAAAATCTCCGTTGTTTTCTGTGGAAGAACGTGTTAATATACTAGAAAAGGCCACGAAAAACATTTCTAATGTGATTGTAAAGCCCTTTGAGGGCTTATCAGTAAATTTTGCCAGGGAAAATCATGCCCAAGTGATCATTCGTGGACTTCGTGCGGTTACAGATTTTGAGTATGAGCTTCAGATGGCCCAGACGAATCGGGTGCTTGCGCCGGATGTTGACACGGTATTTTTGACTACCAGTCTGGAATATGCTTATTTAAGCTCGACGATCATGAAAGAAGTTGCCGGCTTTGGCGGAGACTTAAGTAAATTTGCACCGCCGGAAATTATTGAGGCAGTAAAAGACAAGCTGTGCGAAGAGAAGAAGAGAAATAGATAAAAATAAGGAGAGTGTACTATGAGCAGCAGAATTGAACAGATCATTGAGGAAATCGAGGAGTATGTAGACAGTTGTAAATTTCAGCCCCTTTCTACTACGAAGATTGTTGTAAATAAAGAGGAAATCGAGGAGCTTTTAAGAGAACTTCGCCTAAAGACTCCGGATGAGATTAAACGTTATCAGAAGATCATCAGCAATAAGGACGCCATCCTTGAAGACGCTCAGTCTAAGGCGGATAATCTTATCGCGGATGCCCAGGCCAAGGCTCAGGAGCTTGTTACCCAGCATGAAATTATGCAGAAAGCCTACGCCCAGGCTAATGAGACCATTAATGCAGCTAATAAGCAGGCCCAGGAGATTCTGGATTCCGCTACCCAGGATGCAAACAGTATCCGTTTAAGCGCGATTACTTACACAGACGATATGATGGCGAATATTGGTTCTGTGTTAAACGAAACACTGGAAGATGCCGGCGGTAAGTATAAAGCGTTTATCGATGCTCTGCAGAGCTGTCTGGACGTAGTGAATCATAACCGTCAGGAGCTCGCGCCGCAGACTGCACAGGCTGCAGCTATTTCAGGCTCCTATCAGGAAAGCGACGATGAGGACGACTCTCTGCTGGATGATCTAGATGAGAATTAAAACGAAAGCAGCCGTAAATGCTGCATTTAAACATTTTGCGAAGATGTAGGGCAGCAGAGAAAGCTTTTTGTTCAGCACGCTTTTTGTCTGGGCCATTATACACAAACCGCCGAATGAGGTCATGGTCATAGACAAAAGAAATCTAAAAGAAAATGTCAGTTCACTTGTCATAAGACGGGAGAGACCTGTGGTAAGTTCAAGGATGCCTGCTGCCAGATCAAGGAGGGCAGGGGTTGCTGTCCAATAACAGCCTACACAGGCAGATAAGATAGAAAACATAAGAATGTATCCGCCCAGCCGGGTGATGGTTTCAAATCCATTCATAATAGAGGCATCTATCAGTGCTCCGCGAGAACTGAAAATGGATGTCTCTTTTTTTGAATCGCCTTTTTTTAAAGGCAGGACAGTACGGTTCTTAAATACAAGGAATCGAAAAAAAAGCATACATAGAAAATTAGAAAAAACCAGGATTCCTAAAATAGATCCAATAGGAACTCTGTTTTCCAGACAGATGTATGCCAGGTAAGTAGTCACGAAGGCGGGGCTTGGATTATTGCAGAATGTCAGTAGATATTCTGCTTCTCTTTTGGAAATTTTTTCGTATTGATATAAGTCGGAGGCCAGTTTGGCTCCCATGGGATAGCCGCAGAGCATTCCCAATAAAAAAACATAGGCCCCGGCAGGAGAAAGGCCGAAGCATACTCGCCAGATACCTTTAAAGGGAGAGAGGATTTTTTCAATCCCATTGGTATGTACGAGAAAATTGGTTAAAATAAGAAAAGGAAGCAGGGTGGGCAAAAGGGTATAAAGCCAAAGCCTCATCCCTTCTCTTGAGGCAGCGAGGGCTTCCTGAGGGTGGCGCAGGAGAAAAAACAGGAGAAACAGGACTCCTGCCGTAAATAGTTTTTGTTTCATATAGGCCCATATCCTTTTTATTTACTATATGGACTATTTATGAAATACATGATAGGAAAACAAATCGGAGGTGTATTACAATGGCAGTATTGGAAAATTGCGAGCCAAAGAGAGTATTTCATTATTTTGAGGAGATTACCAAGATTCCCCATGGATCTGGAAATACTAAACAGATCAGTGATTACCTGGTAAACTTTGCCAAAGAGCAGGGATTGAAATATGTACAGGATGAGCTGAATAATGTGGTGATTTATAAACCTGCCTCTGCAGGATACGAAAACGCTCCTACAGTGATCATTCAGGGGCATATGGATATGGTATGCGAAAAGCGTCCGGATGTGGAACATGATTTTACTAAGGATCCATTAAATATTTCTGTTAAAGACGGCTATATCACGGCCAATGGAACTACCCTTGGAGGAGATGACGGCATTGCAGTGGCATATGGACTTGCCCTTTTGGAAAGCAAAGATATTTCTCATCCGGCCCTGGAAGTATTGATCACAGTAGATGAAGAGATTGGACTTTTAGGGGCGGTGGGACTGGACTGCAGCGTGCTGAAAGGCAGAAGACTGATCAACCTGGACTCCGAAGCAGAGGGAAGCCTTTGGATCAGCTGTGCAGGAGGACTTTCCGGGATCAGCCATATTCCGGTACAAAGAACAGAAGTGTCCGGAGAAAACCTGGAGATTAAGATCTGCGGCTTAATGGGCGGCCATTCCGGAGCGGAGATTGATAAAAACCGTGCCAACGCAAACCTTCTTATGGGACGTTTCTTATATGGACTAAAGAAAAAGGCATCTTATGAACTGTATTCCCTGGAGGGCGGCCAGAAGGACAACGCCATCACAAGGGAGGCTGCCGCGGGCATTCTTGCAGAGACACCGGAGGATGCAGCGCAAATAAAAGAATACGCGGCCCTTATGGAAAAAAACTTCCGGGAGGAATATACAGGCAGCGATGAAGGCATCACGATCCTAGTTACTGAAAAGGGAAAGGATTCTAAACAGGTGCTCCATCCTACAAGCAGAGAAAAGGTGCTCTTTTATCTGATGAACATTCCTTTTGGCGTACAGAAGATGAGCGGATCTATTGAGGGGCTGGTGGAAACCTCCACAAACCTGGGAATCTTAAAATTGACGGATACAGAGCTTATGGCAAGTTCCGGCGTCAGAAGTTCCGTAGAGTCCGCAAGAGACGCGATTTCCGATAAAATAGAGTATCTTACAGAATTTTTGGGAGGCGAATACGAAATCCAGGGTGCCTATCCGGCATGGGAATACAGAAAGGATTCTCCCCTCCGTGATAAAATGGTGGCCGTTTACGAAGAAATGTACGGCGAAAAGCCAAACGTAGTGGCCATCCACGCAGGATTGGAATGCGGCCTTTTCTACAAAAAAATCCAGGATCTGGACTGCGTATCCTTAGGACCGAATATGAAGGATATCCATACCTCTGAGGAAGTTCTGGACATTGCCTCTACCAGACGTGTATGGGAATATCTGGTAAAATCTTTAGAAAACCTGAAAGACTGAAAAATACCCGGCGGAACCCGCCGGGTATTTTTACTATCGTAACGCCATAATTCAAGTTCTATTCTTTTCCTTCTGTTCATATACTGTATAAGATACCCTGAATTGGAGAAAACGCGATATGCCATGAAAAAGATCAGATGGAGGATTTTTATATTAGGAGGAGGATTCTGCCTGCTGGCAGCAGCCTCTCTTTTCATGCTGCTCGCACAGCGCAGCAAGGCTTCTGTCCTGAAAATGGATACATGTATGCAGGAAGAGTTCCGTATACAGCGGCTGGAGCCTGCGTTATACGAAGAAATCCGGAAAACACAGAGAAAGGAGGGAGATTTTGGCGATATCCTCACCACGACGATGCTTCATGGAAATTTCCGTCCGCAGGAACTGTGGAGAGACAATAGCCCTTATATAAAATACAAAAAGGAAGAATATTTTTTATTAAAGGAGTGCTACGAAGCGGTCTGGGCAGATCTTGTATATTTTCCGGTTCCAAGCCGGGAGGTTGTTTTTGAGGACACTTGGATGGCCCCGAGAGATTACGGGGGAGACCGGCTCCACGAAGGCACGGATCTGTTCGGCAAAGTAAAAGAGACTGGTTATTATCCGGTGGTAAGCATGACAGACGGCGTTGTAGAACGAAAGGGATGGCTTCCTTTGGGCGGTTACCGCATAGGGATCCGTTCTCCTTCCGGAGGATATTTTTATTATGCCCATTTGGCGGAATATGAGGAGGGGATTACTCTGGGAGAAGAGGTTGCCGCCGGAGATGTGCTGGGTTATATGGGAAATACCGGGTACGGACCGGAAGAAACCAAGGGAAAATTTCCGGTCCACTTACATCTGGGGATTTATATATCCACCCCATATCAGGAGGAGTTAAGCGTTAATCCATACTGGGTTCTGAAAGCTATGGAGAAAAAAATAAGAAACTATACATATTAAGAAGAAATTTTTTAAGATTTATGTTATAATGAACAACGTATGGAAATGCAAGGAGCGATCGGAATGGAAATACAATTATGGAGAAGCATCTTATGCCCCTATGAACTGGCTGTAAAAGAGCTGGTTTTAAAATTTGAACACATTATTACAGAGCACAGAGAAAATGATCTGTATTCTCCTATAGAACAGGTAAGCGGAAGAGTAAAAAGTGTTTCCAGTATACTGGAAAAAATGCAGCGGAAGCACATACCTATGGAGCGTATGGAGGAAGAGGTGGAAGACATCGCCGGGGTCCGTATCATCTGTCAGTTTGA
>DWYZ01000034.1 GCA_019118425.1 Candidatus Blautia faecavium
TTCCATGTCCTATTCCCACTTTATTTCCCATTTAAATCTACAATAGGAATAAAAATTCCATATATTAGCCACAATCGAAAAATCTCTACGATATATGAACTTTGTCATAACTGGCACTTGATGCCTTTTACACCATCTATATATATCTTTCATCATCATTTTCTCTCCGCTATTTATTTGCCCAACAAGAACATCCCTCTTATATTCTTCCAGCCTAACCTTAAATACTATATAAAACAAAACATTATAGTAACTAACAAGAAGAACTTCACTATCGTCTATTTTTCTCATATACCTCATACACATTTACCTCCTTTTCCTGTATTTATCGTTCTATCTATCATGATATTTTCACGTTATGCACCCTATACATATTTCATAATAGACGGTGAATCTTACCACTAAGATCAATATAATTTCCACAACCCCCACCGCATCCTCTTCTTCCACAAAGCTTCTGGACAGCTTCCATAAGTTCTGCATGCTCCCACCTCCCTTCTGTAAAAACACTTATGTATAGAAGGATAAAAACGCCGGGATCATGATCACGGCCATCACTACCATAAGCATCATAGCCATTGGCAGCAAAAGCTTAGTGGCAGCCGCTTCTCCCAAGACTCTTGCCTTTCTTTTTCTTTCATCCCAGGCTTCCATGGATTCCTGCTCCAGCATATCTGACATACGCCGGCTGCCTTTTTGGAGATTCTGGATCAAAAGAGTGGCAAACGTCTTGTACTTGATCTGGGCACAGCGCTCTCCGAAATGTCTGTATGCTTCCGCCTCGGAAACGCCGCTGTCCATTTCGTTGCATACTGCTGTGATCTCCTCGTATGCGAAGCGTGCTTTTCCCGTGTTTCCTCTTCTATAATCCAGGGATATTTTCTGAAAAGCTTTTCTTACTGTCATCCCTGCCTGTACAAGCAATGTAAATTTCATTACAAGAGCCGGATAATCCATGAGAAGCTGTTCTGACCGTTTCATCTTTTGCTCCTGCTCTTCCCTCGCCTTTTTCACCATTAAAACCGCCGCAGCAAAAAGAGTCAGACCTGCCAGCACTGCTCCGGAATTATCCGCAGTTTCTTCCCACTCGATATGCTTTCCTTCCCATTCGGAAGGCAGATAATAATAATCCTCACTGTCCATATCTTGGTTATACTGTTCAAGGATTTCCCTGATTTTTTTCTCTTCTGCCTCTTCTTTTGACATTTCAGGTTCTGCTTCTTCTGTTTGGGATGCTGCCGTTTCTTTTTCCGGCACCTGCACATAAATAGTTCCAGCTTCTTTTCCATCGATCCTTACGATAAAACGTTCCTCTCGTGAACCAGTCTCCTCCTTTTCCAGCCGGTAACCGGAAGTATGTACCGTCCCTGCACCGCTTCCTGCCGTCAATGCCATTCCCAGGATATTTCCAGCTAACGCTGTCAGAAAAAACAATTTTCTGCTCTTTGCATCCGCTATTCCATCTAAGGGAAGCCAGCCTGCTTTCCAGGCGGCAGCTCCCCCAAAAATCACGATAAAAATTATAATATGTATCCACATTCTCTCTCCTATACTTCTATATCTACAATTTTCCTTCCCATCCAATAAGCAGCTCCATAGATAGCCACACAGACCGTCATAGCACAAATGCCAAAGGGATTTCCGTAAAGTACGCTTAAAAATCCCGGCGATGTGATCTGAAGATATAAAATAATCCCGGCCGGCATCATGCTCATAATAAACTGCTCGGATTTTTTCGCCGCTAAAGTAGTCTCTATTTCTTTTTTTACATCTATTTTATCTCCTAACATGCGGGTAACCTTCTGAATGACCTTATCTAAATCTCCGCCTGTCCTTTTTGCTGTATAAAACACAGAAGCAAAATTTTCAATATCCTCTACTTTGCTTCTCTCTCCAAGGTCTAAAAACAGTTCCTCCACCGGAACGCTGACACTTTGCTGGCTTTCAATATAATGGAATTCTTCTAAAATATCTGTGTTCCTGTCATACAACCGTTCCAAGTCCCTGGTACAGGCGGATACCGCATTTTCGATGGAATATCCTGCCTGAACAGCGACGCTTAAGGCGTTTAAGGCATCTTTAAACTGATAATTCAGCTTTTTTCTCCTTTCACGCATCAACTGTTTTTTCTTCCATTTCATATAAAAAACAGGGAGCGGAATCATTAGGAGAAACACCCACACATTCTTATAAAATAAATAATTCACCATCCCGCACAGAAAAAAGCTCTGGGACAGATATTTCAGGATCTCTCTTTTAGTAAAATGGTACTCGTCATAGTTTTGTTTCATACTTTCCTCCTTCTGACGCACCTGCTGCGTCAATAATGTTTCATCTCCACACCCGCACGCTCCAGCTTTTCTCTGTTCAGGAGAGGATTTTCCTTCACAAGTCCTTCTCCCTCTCTCCACTTAAAAAGCGGACTGATCTTTATCTCATTTTCTGCGAACCCACAAACTTCCGTAATTTCTAACACTTTCCGTGTCTTATCCCGCATTCTGCCCAAGTGGACTAAAACATCCACCCCCGATGCAATCTGCCTGCGGATCGCCTCCAGCGGCAGATCCACTCCCATAAGTGTCATAGTCTCCAAACGGCTTAACATATCCTTAGAAGAATTTGCATGTGCAGTGGACAAAGAGCCATCGTGCCCGGTATTGAGAGCCTGCAGCATATCCACAGTCTCTCCTCCCCGTACCTCGCCTACGATGATCCTGTCCGGCCGCATCCTTAGCGCCGTCCGGATCAGATCCCGGATCTCTATGGAAGCTCCGCCCTCTATATTTGCCATTTTCGCTTCCAGGCGGACCAAATTCGCGATTCCCTGTATTTTTAACTCCGCATTATCTTCAATGGTAATGAGCCTTTCATCCTTAGGAATATACTCTGAAAGAGCCCCTAAAAAAGTAGTTTTTCCGCTTCCGGTGCCGCCGCCTATGACCATGGAATATCTGGCTTTTACAAGGCAGGCAAGGAAATCCGCACATTCTCTGGTAATGCTTCCCAGGGAAATCAGTTTTTCCATAGTAATGGGCCGGTCCGGAAAACGCCGTATGGTTAAAATAGGACCATTCAAAGCTACCGGCTGGATCACCGCATTCACCCTGGCTCCGTTATCAAGGCGGGCGTCCACGATAGGCATAGACTCATTTACCACGCGATTGCACCTTCCCACAATCTGCTGGATCACATCTTCAAGCTTTTCTTTAGAGGTAAAGGCCTTTGACCATCTGGCAAGTTTTCCGTCACGTTCTATAAAAATCGTGTCAGGCCCGTTTACCATGATTTCTGTCACAGTCTCATCCTCCACCAATTCCTGAAGAACATCCAGCTTGCGTACAGAATAGAAAAGCTCCTGGCGAAGCTGAACCTTTTCTTTAAGGGCGATGCATGACTCCCGCATCCTGTTTAAGATCAGTTCGTCGATGGTTTCAAGAATCTCTTCATCTGACAGATCCCTGGACAGATCCAGCTTTTCCATCAAAAGCTGACGAAGAATCCGAAAATTTTCTCTGCTCATTTTTACCTCTTTCTGCATATTTTACTCACGGAGTACCTTGACTGCGCCAACAATAGCAGACATGAAACGTTTACTTTCATATTTGCATACTAAGCATTATCTTTTCTCAGCAATTCTCTTACATAATCCCCTAACTCACTCCATACCAGCTGTTCCACATAATTCTCTGACGTCCCAAGTCCCACATGAAAAGGCGGGTGTACCCTTACGATATTCCCTAACACCTGAGGAAAATCCCAGATTCGGAGAAGATTTTCAAATTGGGCGATCTTGCAGGCCGACATTACATCATTTAGAACCGGCATGTAAATTCGTTTGCACTGTTCTAAAAGGCGGAAGGTTTCGTCAATCCCATTCCCAATATCCAACACCAGCACCTCATAAGAGCTATGAACTGCAATTTCTGTAAGCAAGCGTTCCCAGTCCTCCCACACGGTACATCTGATATCGGCAGGTGCCTGTACCGGAGGAATAAAGTCCAGGTTATTCACTGTTTGGATCATCCCATTCATTTTAATGACAAGATTTTGATTTCCTTGCCTGACATAGTACAAAAGATCACTGAGATTGTGATCGAATCCCTTTCCCATCAGTTCCTCAAAACCTGAATACTCCTCCAGGTTCAGATAAAGCACTGCCCGTTCCCGCGCCAGTATCTGCCCAAGTGCCAGTGCAAAGGAGGT
>DWYZ01000035.1 GCA_019118425.1 Candidatus Blautia faecavium
GCCGTGTCTGGCTGGATATAGATATATTCCTCCTCCAGCACATAGGAAGACAGATCCAGAAAGTAGTCCTCTGCTTCAAGAAAAGCCTCTATGATCCCCTCCATTACATTCAGCAGTTTTGTTTTTCCTACAACACCGGAAAAATAGTCTTTCAGACTTTCTAGTCCTGTCACGTTATATTTTAAAGTCAGTGCACCATCTATCTGAATACTTTCAAAAGAAAGAAGACTCCCTATCTGGTTATTGGACATCATCTCCATTGTAACCGGATCTATTTTTTCCTCTGGTTTTTTATTGTATATCAAGTATTTTTTTCCTTCCTGCTCTTCATAATTAAATGTTCCCATTAAACTTACCCTCCCTGTGGTTTATTGAAATAAATTCAACTGCAGGAGCTTCCACACGTTCTCTCCCTGCTGTTCTATCATGACTGCAGCTGTTCCTTCTTCCGATATATGCGTGGCCTCTAAAAATTCCGGCTGAATGACCATCGTACCTTCCTCATTAATGTACCCCCATTTCCCGCCAGAAGACACCGGTGCAAATCCATTCCGAAAAGATTCTGCGTTTTCATAAGTATAATCGATAACCAGTTCTCCGTCACTGTCTGCAAATCCCCATTTCCCGTCTTTGCAGACAGCCGCATAGCCTTCCTCCGTAAATGCCCGGGCATCATCAAAGGTCAGTTCTCCAATCTGCTCTCCTTTTGTGTTGATCATCTGATAGCCGTCACCTGTTTTCACAAAGATACGTTTCTGGGCAGAACAGAAGCCAAAAGCATCGGTTATCACATCTTCGTAACGTTCTTCACCCTTGGCTTTTCCTTTTTTATTCACCAGAGACCATTCCCCATCTTTCTGTCCGGCTCCGGTCCCTTCTTTTAGTCCGGTCAGTTCCTCCCACTGGAACTTTCCTGCCGGTTCCATATTTTCGTCCAGATAACCATATTTTCCATCTTTTTCTGCCGCCGTTCCGTCTTCAGTATACATTCCCAGTTTTCCATACTCACTGTCCGGGGCTTTCCGGATCTGGTCATCTTCGTCAATATATATCCATCTGTTATCCTCTGTCCTGGCAAGGGCAAACCCTTCTTCTGAAAAAGGATACAATTCCTTATATTCGCAGGGAATAACTTCGCTGCCTGTGGCATCTGTCAGGCCGTACAGACCGTCATCGGAAACCACCATGGAGTTGTTTACGATCTCGCCCATAGTCTCATAGCGGCAATACAACTCTGTATAGCTTCCCTCCAGCTGTGTAAACCATTCCTGGGCATTCTTATTATCCGGATACTCTTCCAGGAAATCCTTCAGATATTTCACCGCCTCTTCCTCATCTCCATTTTCCGTATAATAATCCATCAGAGAATCCATGGCATGTGTATTGTCCTGATACTTTTCTGCCGTATCTTCACAGATAGAAATAAACTCCCGGCTGTCACCGCTTTTCAGATAAGCTTCCGCCATTTTCATATACAATTCTTCACTATCCGGCTCATATTCCAAAGCACTCTCATACTCTGTCACTGCATCTACATAGATCCCCTTTTCTTCCAGTTCTGCAGCCTTTTCCATGTGTTCTTTTGCCTTTATCGGATCATTTACCATATCTGACCCGGCAGAGAACCAGGCCAGCCCCAGCAAAACTACAAAAAGTAAAATTACATACTTCTTCATTCTCTTTCCCTCACATACCCATTGCCAGCGTCAGGATCGTTCCGATCAGCACAAAAGGAGCAAAGGGTATTTCTTCCTTTAACTTAATCTTTTTGAGAAGCAGCATCACAATGCTATAAACTGCAGAAACCATAACCGTCAGAAACACTAGAGGCATAATGACTCCCACTCCAGTATAACAGCCGATCACTCCAAAAAGTTTCACATCTCCCATTCCTACGCCCCCTCTAGAAATAAAATGGGCCAACAGGAACAAGCCCCCTCCCAATAACATTCCTAGTGTGGAGGAAATAAGAAGAGACAATCCCATACCCGGGAATACCAGCCATTCCAGAAGAAGCAGGAAGATCCGTCCTACTAAAAGGAATAGAAGCAACCGATTAGGGATTTTCTTTTTGTGCTGATCGATCCAGGCGATCAGGAACAACACACCTATCAGCAAAAGATACCGGATAGTCTTCAATATGCTGTAAGAAAAAATAGTAAATTCCGCTGCCAAAGTAATCTCTACCACCAAAGCTGCAAAGATAAAAAGCCTAAACTTTTTATCTTTCATCTGGTCACGAAACCAGCAGACCGCTGTTCCCATATCTTAGTTCTCCTTTCCTACCATATCAGCGTGGAAGCGCATTGGTAAAATTCATACTGTCCGAAGTCAAAATCCGGAAAAAGCATATTCTTCATCTTATAAGTCACCACAATTTTCACATTGCCCTTTTCACCGGCATCATTGGATATCCATTTAGATTCTGAAAAATCCAAACCAGACATTCCTCCCACAATTCCCAGATTTTCCAGAAATTCATCGGGGTCATCGGTAAGATTTTCAATAGATTTCTCGATACTGTCTTTAGCCAATTTACCTATGGCTCCGGAAGTAACTTCTTGGGCAACCCCAGATTTCACTACGCTAAAAGCCCCTTCCGCCAGAGCCTCCGGATCTCCTGCTGCCTCCGCCAATCCACTTATGGAAGACATTGCCTTTTCCATAGAATTTGTAAATTCCTGGCTTTTTCCATTGCTATCCTGCATTCTCTGGGCGATTTCCGCCTTGGTCAGCACATAGCTGTATGTAGAAACCTGCTTGGCGGTCTGGGTAATGGCATGATGGATCAGCATCTCGGCCTGAACAAACCGTGCCGCATTGATAATGGTACAAAATGCCATAATAAAGGGAATCAGGAATACCAGAGCCTCTACCGTAAGGGAGCCTTTTTCCCTGTTCTGTCTTTTTTTCTTCATTCTTATTTTCCTCTTCAAAAGTCCTACTGCGCAGCTTTCCGCAGCAGGCGTCCAACTCTTCTCACCTGCAGATTCTCTTGTCAGTATCCTAAAATGCTCTGATAGTCAATGGTGTAAGAGTCCTCCGGAAAGCCCCAGCTTCCATTGCCGCCCCAGTCGGAGATTTTCCGCATAAAGGTGGTCCTGGTACTCACCTCAGCCTTCACAGCCAGCATGGTATAGCTGTTTCGCAGGTCAATATCCGGTTCATTGACCTGGATACAGTCGGCGATCCTGGCGAGGATTCCCACCTCGTTCCCGGCCATAGAAACATTTAAAAATACCCGTAGATATTCTGAATAATCAAACGTTATACCATCTCTATTATTTCCTCCGCGTAACGACCATGTACTCGAATCTTTCAGAATCGTCACTCCATATCCCTGTTTCAGCCACTTCATGTCACTGGCTGTTTCTGCTCCTGCAAAAGCAAGTTTTATTACAACCTTAACCAGAGGAACCAGATAGGGCGCATATACGCCCACTGCAGCAGAAACATATGTGGCTGTCCCATCAATCTCATAGTCAGTAAATGCATAAAAAGAATTAAACAGCAGGCGTATTCCAAAGATCATCATCATCGTATTTCGTACATTTGTCTGAGATTCATCATTTCCCCACAGAATGTACTCACATTCTCCCCGATATCCCGGCCTGTCCTGAAGACTGTATCCGCTAAGGCTGATAATATCTTCTGCCGGACGGGTATGCCCGTCTTCCACATTTATCGTATAATAGGAAAACATCTGCATGGCATATTCTACCACATAAAGATTCTCCAGCGCCTTTGCTATGATACCATCAATCCCGGTAAGGAACGAGTTTGCCGCCTGAATAGATTCCTGAAATTTGGATACAATATTCCTGCGCTGGTCAGCATCCTCCATATTGCTGCCGCCGTTTATATCCCCCACCTTATCGTCTGCATTTGGCGCATCATCGCCTGTCAAAGAAGAAATCAGTTCTCCCGCCTCTCCCCAGTTGTAGGTAGGATACCCATCCTCCTTCATAGCTTCTTCTCCTGCCGCAGTACCTTGACTCAGCTTGTTGTTCACATCATTTGTTTCATTTTCTAATCCGTCACTTTTATTTCCGGCGCAGTATTGCTGCAAACTATTATAAAAAGCATCATTTTTAATGCTTTTCTTAACATAATTTAAAGAAAGAGCTGTATGCTCATATTTTTTGTTATAGTTTATCCATACAGGTTCTATCTCGGACCAGTTGCTCTCTGATCCATCCAGTGCATTTCTTGCTGCATTTTCATAGGTTCCTTTTTGGCCCTCAGCCGGCTCTGTTGCAATAACTTGATTATGAAACTTTTCTTTTTTCAATATATCTGCGACTTCTTTAAAGTAATTCTGATTCATCTTTACAGCATTGAGCAGTTCCTCTAATTGTTGTACATCCGCTGCCCCATCCGTAGAGAAAAAGCCTCGGTATTCTTCTATTTGCCGATCCATATCTCCTGATTTTCCCGTTGCTTTAAGGTCATTATTTTTTTGATCCCATACGTTGAATTTATCTGAGGCTGTTTTTAGTAAATCTCTTATGTCTGTCAACTCTTTTTCTGCTTTTTTTGCAGCCTCTACAGCTGATCCTGCAAGGCTATTATAACTATTTAGGTTAGCCGCATGTGTATCTACTGTTTTCCTAGCTTCGTCACGAATGCTCTTTATAAAATCATCAATGTTCTTGGCTTGGGTATTATAATCTGATACTATTTGCTGCAGATCATTTCTGGCCTGATCCGGCTGAGGTGTTTCTTGTACCTGCTGTTCCCCCTCTGCTCCTTCTCCATTTTCTGCTTCATCCGCATTTTCTGCCGCTTCCTGTTCTGCTTTTTCTGCATCATATTGCGTCAGAAGCTCTCCGATTCCGCCTAAATTATTTACTGTGTTCATATAAAGCTTACACACCATATAGGCGTCAAAGGTTCTTTCCTTCCTTTCATTTTCTGACAGACCAGATAAATTCAGCTTTCCTGCCTCAATGCAAGCTTCCGCCATAGCTTTCAGATCCGTACTCTCTGTGCTGCCGTTATACTTCTCCAAAGCCTCGACCATCAGAAAATTTCTGGAGACGATTTCTGTAAAATCTTTCTGGGTATTTTCCAGCTCCTGCCGGATCGTATCGTCAGACGGATAATTTTCAATTATCTGATTCAGGGCATCAAGAGCTTCTTTAGCATCCTTAAAAGCATCCTGACAGTCCTGCATAGCTATGCTGAAATCCATCTCTGCGTTCATTGCATCTACCATTTTCTGCGTGTCCCGAAGTTGCTGAAACTTCTCCACTACCAGTTCTGTCAGACAGACTGGCGCCCGATATTTCATATATTCAATGATCTGCTGTTTCTCCACATCTGTCCGGTAGATCTCCGATCCTATCACATTGATCGCGTCAAAGTTCTTCTTCATAAGGTCCAGTATCTTCTGATAGTCGCTCTCAGAAGGAAGGGCGTTTAAAGACTGTTCAAAATACGACTCCAGGTCTGACTCCATCTCTGCAGGGGACTGATCCATGACCAGCAGACCATACTCATCATGAAGGATCTCGTTGTACTGAGCCAGACCGGCGTTCATCGCCATTTCCCCGGCGTCTGAGATTACCACCTTTGACAGATAGATCCTGGAAGCGTCTACCGTCATTCCCCCTACCAGGATCGTAGGCAGAAGGATCAAACAGAGGAATACTGAAATGGTTCCTTTACTCTTGTTAAAAAACCGAAACATTTTCTTCTCCTTTATCAGAGTATATAATTCAAAACCTCATTTGTTTTCTCCAGGAACGCATCATAGCTCTCTGAAAGTCCCAGCTTTTCCATAATATAGTCCACCAGATCTGTGGCAAGGTCCACATTCCGTACAAACTCGCTGGGGTTCACAGAATAGCTGTAGGCTGCCGTCCGGATCGCCGGGCTTCCTTCAAAACCAAGATAGGCCAGTACCCCCGGTACTGGTATGGAGTGGGTAATGGTTACCTCTACCTCAGTCCCCCAAAATCCCGTATCGATCTCCACCTCCGGTTCGCTGACGCTTCCCAGGGCAATGAGAGTAGACTGCCTGGCCGCATCTGCAAATTTCGTCATATACTTTCCGCTGTTTTCCTCGGTAATCCCCGCAATATCCAAGATCGTTTTCATCTCTCGGTACATATCTGTGGTTTTTCCGGAATAAGCCTTATAATACTCCTGAACATTATCAGAAGAAGGCATTCCTTCCCCCCAGTCAAAGTCAATCTCATTGTCTGCGCCCATATTAAAGGTTTCATATCCCAGATAGGCCTCTTCCCTGGCCGCTACAGCCGCCACTCTCTGGGATTCATACATCATCATATATTCCTGCATATTAAATAATGCCAGATATAATAAAGCCATCACGGTGCAAAGGACAAGCGGCATATAGATAGTTGCCTCCACCATGATGGCCCCGTTTTCATTTTTTCTATGTTTCATATTTCCTCAGTTTACTTTCAAAAAGGGGCAGTAAATATTCTCTTTATCTGCTGCCCCTGCTGGCTTACAGTATACTATAATCATTCTTGTTCAACAAACGATGTAAATTTATCCATAACAAGTTCAACTGCATCCTCTAAATTTTCCCTAAATACAGCAGCTACCGCAAGCACAATTACAATTAATACAATAACTGCTACCATATTGGAGTCTCCTTCTTCATCCTTTATAAAGTTTTGCACTCCAAAATACGCTTTCCATAATAATTCATCCATTTTACTTTTCATAATTTTAATCTCCTTTATTCTTATTGCTTTATTTAAGTGAATGGTTTCCCAATTACTTACATAGATAAAAATACCGGCACCATGATCATGATCAGGATTCCGATAAAGATCATAGCTGTAGGAACCAGAAGCTTGGAATTGGCCGCCTCTCCTTTTCGTTTTACCAGATGTTTCTTTTCTTCCCACATCTCATCAGACATTTCTTTCAGGAAATAGGAAATCTCCGCATTTCCCTTCTGCATATTCTGGATCACCGTGGATGTGAATCTGCGGATCTGTTTGATGGCGCACCGGTCTGCAAAATGACGGTAGGCGTCTATCTCTGCCACTCCGTTTTTCATCTCCTGAACCGTGGCCTGCATTTCTGTATAGATCACTCTCTCTCCCCCAAAAGCCACCTTTTCCCAGGCTTCCCGCAGGATCATACCAGAGTTTACCAGCAGGGTCAGTTTTGACAGCACCTGGGGAATATCTGCCAAGATCTCATCCCTTCGTGCTGAAAGTTTATCATTTAGAAGCTCCTCTATGTACCACATGGCCAGACCTGCCAGCAACACTCCCATGACAACCGCCGTAGGCTCATTAGCCATAGCCCCAAGCACTGCAAAAAATACCAGCACAGTAAAGCCATATGTCCATTTTTCCCCATTGATCACATAGAAATAATATTCTGCATACCGCTTTCCCTGAACCTCTGCGATCTCTTTTACCCTTTTTCGTCCCTGTTTGCTCCTGCTGTCAATCTTCAGGAATTTCATCAGGGCAAATCCCACGCAGAACAATTCGGGATACTTAAATTGTTCCGAATCTATGGTGTTAATCATTGACTCGTAAATTTTCTCATATTTCTTTGCCAGCACGATCCATGCAAGTACCAGAACCGTAGCTAAAATCAAAAGAAAAAGTCGCTGTGTATCCATATCTTACCACCTATATCTTAATATCGATTATCTTTTTGCCGATCACATAGGCAAGCCCGAAAATGCCGATGCAGACCACTTTCACAAGGACTGTCAGCGGAGTATTGGAGCCTGCCATACTGGTTCCCAGCCCTTTCAGCATGACCACGATCACTATCGGCATGACCATCATAATATACAACTCGTTTTTAGAGCCGGAAAGCATAGTTTCAATCTCCATCTCCATCTCAATCTTGTCATTGATGATCTCTCTGGTATCGGATACGATCCGTTTCAGGTCACTTCCCTGGCGGTTGCAGACCTCAAACACATTTGCAAAGCTCATTGCATCATCCAGGCCACTGCGCCTGGCAAAATCCAGCAGCAGTTCCTCTATATTGATATTGTTTTTCAGTCCTGTGCATATAATCTGGACCTCCCGGACAATATCTGCATCTTCACCATAGATGGAGATCATATCTCCAACTGCATCTTTGAAAGCCTCTACAGTATTCTCTCCGGCAGAATAAGAGGAAGTAAGAGATTCCAGCAGATCCTTAAACTGGGTCCGCAGTTCATTTAACTTCTTCTTTTGCTTATGCTCCCGATAATATTTTGGAAGAACAGCAGCACATACAATCCCCCCTGCCAGAGCCACTGCCGGAGTATTAAAAAATGCCAGCAAGACAACAAATCCCGCCACAAATCCCAATATCCATGCCAGTAGATAATCTAGCCGAGTCATGTGATATACATGATAATCTTTCCCTATACCAAGAAGGCCCCGAAGCTCTATATATTCTTCTTTTTTCTGTTTTTTCTGAAACATACTAAATAACCTCTTTAATGCCCGATAATCTCAACTTGTGATCATTAATTAAGGGATTTTCCGTCCGTGTCAGTTTTCCGGACACCTTTTCTAAAGTAGACTTTTCATCCTCCTGAAAAATGTAAAGAGGATTAATCTGTATTTTTCCATCTTTATATCCGGTAATTTCACTGATTTCCATAGTTCTTCTTGTTTTGTCCCGAAGTCTGGATAAATGAATGATAATATCCACTGCGGAAGCAATCTGCTGTCGAATAGCCTCCAAGGGCAGCCCTTCAGCTCCCTGAAGTACCATGGTCTCCAGACGACTGAGCATATCTCTGGTACTGTTGGCATGGCCGGTACTCAGAGAACCATCATGTCCCGTATTCATGGCCTGAAGCATGTCCAAAGCTTCTCCGCCTCTGACCTCACCTACAATGATCCGCTCTGGGCGCATACGTAAGGAAGCCCTAATCAAATCCCGAATTGTCACTGCGCCACTGCCTGATGCATTGGCATTTCTTGTCTCCATTCTGACTAAGTTATCAATCCCCTCTATCTGGAGTTCAGCAGAATCTTCTATAGTGATCACACGTTCATCATGAGGGATATAACTGGACATGGCATTGAGAAAGGTGGTCTTTCCCGAACCGGTTCCTCCTGAAATAAAAATATTATATTTTGCCCGAACCAAAAGTTCCAGCACATGAGCCACCTCTGGCGTGATGGAACCAAACTTCAGAAGCTGTTCAATAGTCATGGGCGTCTTGGAAAACTTTCGGATCGTCACCGTAGCCCCGTTCAGGGATATTGGCGGCAATACCACATTCACACGTGAGCCGTCTGGCAGTCTGGTATCCACGATAGGATTGGCCTGATTTACTTCTCTTCCTGCCTGTCCTACAATCTTCTGAATAATATCTTCCAACTGTTTCTCATCGTCAAAACTCTGTTCCAGCTTATACAGAGCGCCTGCTTTTTCAATAAAGACTTCCTTCGGCCCGTTGATCATGACCTCCGTGATCTGCTCGTCTTTTATGATAGAGTCCAAAAGCCCCAGGCCACGGATAGAGCTGAAAACCCTTTCTGTAATATCTACCCGTTCTTCAATCGTCAGATATTCATCCCGGACTTCTTCTACGATCATCTGTTCAATAGCGTCTTCTAGAGCGTTATTATCCATCTGGTTCAAATTATACCGGTCAAAGATCCGTTTTTTCAGTTTTTTGGCAATCTGTACTTTCTTATCCTCAGTCATGACAACCTCCTGCTCATAGTAAGCTGATGGTATCAAGCTCCTTGATCTTTTCAATCAAAGCTCTTCCCGTAAGTCCTTCGATACGATGTATCCCTCCTGCTACCGGAACGGCTGTCTTGCCTATCTGTTCGCTGCTTTTCGAACTGTAGCGGTTATACAGCAGGCTCATTTTGCTCAGTATCTTTGTGTCTGTCCTACTCTCCAACACACGAGCCACCTCACAGAATCTTTCAAACTTTTGGTTGCCGGAAGGGGTTCCATCAGATACATATATCACCTTATCTGCAAAATCCTCTATAATCTGCATCATTCTGTGGGAAACGTCTTCCGCATAATCAATTACAATCTCTTCATACTTCTTCACCTGAGCGATTCCGCAGATCAGTTCTTCCACCTCCTGGTCTTCCAGTTCAAACATATCATAAGCATTCTTACAGTCCTTAAGAAAATCCACACCAGAAGAATCTGTCTGGATTGTGCTTTCTAGTTTCAGGAGCAAATTGCTTTTTTTGCTTTTCAAAGAATAGATGATGTCTGAAAAACTTAAATTCCCTTCTCCGGAAAAATAAATTTCTGAGCTTCCAAATTTTTCCAGGTTCAGGAAAAAAACTTTTTTCTTTTCTTCTGCACATCTAATAGCATAGGCTGCTGCTGCTGTAGACACGCCGCTACCTCCCTGGGCAGAAGTGAACAGGACAACTTTAGCCGCCAGATCATTTTTCTTTAAGCTGACTCTTCCTGCTCTTTCCGCATAAAGACTAATCATCTGCTTATAGACTGTCTCCGCTTTCTGATATTTCCCGATAGCTGGAATCCCGTTTATTTCTTCTGCAGCAGCATTTTTACTTAAATATCCTACGGTCAGACCCTGGGGAATCCTGCTTGCGTCAAGCTTTATATCCTGATCAACCAGCAACAGTTCCACCGATGTCTCCTTCATTCCCTCATACAGCAACTCCTCATTGGAAAATAAGGATAACGCTACTCTTTCTCCATATTTTCTCTGGAAAGCTTTTGCCAGCCTTCTCATATATTCTGCATCTTTATCAAAAACCGCTACCTTTATTTTCATATTTTCTCCCCTCTTGTCTACTAACCATTTACTTAATATTATACTGTACTTTCTTGGATTCCTAAAGTCTCTGCGCCTTCATTCACCCTACAATTTATTACAAAAAAAAGACCATTTTTACAATGGTCTTTTTTTAGCATTTTTTCACGTTATTTTCAAGAAGCTATTCAATAGCTTTTACTGCCACAAAATAATGATCAGGCAGTCGCTCCCTCCATAATAGGTCTGCCAGGAAAAAGACTGCCCTGGAGCCACCGCAGTGCTGTTCTGCACCGCCTCTTGGATGAGGCTTCCCTGGACCAGCTCCTGAACAGCCAGGTCATAGCTGTCCTGACTGGCAAACCGCAGTTCTGTCATCTCAGCTTCCTGAGCCAGATCGTTTTGTATCACCTGATAAATCTGGTTCCAGTCATAGGTCTCATACCAGCGTCCCTTATTTTTGTAATAATTATAACTGTCATCCT